>JABHOU010000357.1 GCA_018695085.1 Opitutia bacterium
AAGCTTATAGACTCGTTGTCGCTCTCATGAACGAAGAACACATGGAGTATCCACTCCACCTTGGCGTAACCGAAGCCGGAGACGGTGAGGACGCTCGTATCAAGAGTGCCACGGGAATCGGCTCCTTGTTGTTAGATGGTCTCGGCGACACCATCCGCGTTTCGCTTACCGAAGATCCGGCATGTGAGATACCGGTCGCCCAAGATCTCGCGTCAAGAACCGAGACACTTTGGAGAAGGGCAGAAAACAAAACCTGCGAGCATCTCGACGAAGGAATAGATCCCTTTGAATTCACGCGTCGGGAATGCATCGACCTGACCTTTGGCCCAAGCTGTAAAGTGGGCCCGAAAGAACCGCCTCGCGTGATTGTTCCGGCAGGTCGCCCCCTTGAGGAGTTTCGAGATATCGTTTCCGACCTGTCAAAAGCCCAAGCCGCAAACAAGGATGCACCAATCGAAGGATTGCTCTTGATTCTCAAGTACGAGAAAGATTTATCCCACTTGGAGACTTTGCGGGAAACTCTTGTTGGCTCCCTACCATTTTTGGTAATCGACCAAGTTGACGGAAAACATGACATACCGCCTGAAGCGTCGGTAAGAGGTTCTCCTGAACTCCTAATCCTTTGCACCTTCACTCCCAATCGAGAGGAGGAGCTTATTAGGTTTCTTGGCGAAACAGAAAAAGCGGGTCATAAAACCGCCCTTGTCATGGAACCAAGAGATCTCGGTGGCTCACTGGGCGAAGTCCTTAAAACCCATCAAGGCTCCGCCCCAATAATCACCTTGTCGAAAACCTCCACTTTCGCGCATCCGGTAGGAGCCTACAGGGGCCTTGCCGCTCAACTCAGGCAACTCAACCTACCCTTCCCCATCTGGATAAGGTCAAGCGATGAAGCACGCATTCATCCTGATGAAGATTTCTTTTCTTCCCGACTCCTCGATTCCGCAATCCTGACAGGTTCACTACTTTGCGACGGGATCGGCGACCTACTCTCCGTCGAGAATGCACCCGACTCCAATCGTTCTCGAGCTCTCGCCTACAATCTCCTACAGGGAGCACGAGCAAGAAGTTCAAAGACTGAGTTCGTGGCGTGCCCAAGTTGTGGTCGCACCCTCTTTGACCTTCAGTCCACCACCCAACGCGTAAAGGAAAGCACCTCACACTTAAAGGGGGTCACGATCGCAGTAATGGGTTGCATCGTAAATGGTCCGGGAGAAATGGCCGATGCCGACTTCGGATACGTGGGCTCAGCACCAGGCAAAATCGATCTTTACGTCGGAAAAAATCGTGTAAAATCAGCCATCTCGGAAAAGGAAGCCGTTGACCGACTCGTTCGTCTCATTAAAGAGGAAGGTAAATGGACGGAACCTTAAGCCAATCCGAGTATCCACTCGACCTCAGTCACGCTGACGAATCTCTGCGATCCCGCATACTAGCAGGACAGAAAGCCGTTCTCGACCAAGTAGGCTATTTTCGAGAAAACTTCGGGAAAGCCGAAAGTCGATGGAAAGGAGACGGAACACGAGTAACCGTGGTGGACGAAACAATCTCCCGCGAGATATTCACCGACCTCACAAAGAACTTTCCAAAAGACGACTATTGCTCAGAGGAAAGCGAAAACGACTCCGCAGTCAGAGACCTCCACGCCGAATTCGCTTGGGTGCTCGACCCCGTGGACGGGACAAACAACTACGCAGTCGGCATTCCCGAATGTGGCATTTCCCTCGGTCTCCTTCACGAAGGCATGCCCGTCTACGGATTCATCTACGACAACGGACGAGACCTACTCCTTCAAGGTGGTCCTAGCTTCGGAGCGGTCGAGGGCGACAGTCCCATAACGGCAGCCACCGATCTCGTGAACGAAAAGCTAACTTTCTGCATGCACTTCCCAATCCCATCGGAGGCACAAGACAAACTGAAAGAAGCACTCACCATATGGCGCATCCGCTGTCCGGGTTCAGCTGCCGTCGGTCTAGCCAACGTCGCTGCCGGTCGACTCGATGGTTGCATTGAATACAGATCGAAACCTTGGGACTGCGCCGCGGGTCATCCCATTTGCAGAGGAGCAGGCGCAAAATTCCATTTTCTGGAGGAGGCCTGCTTTCCCATGAAAACATTTTCCACTAGCATGCCGTCATTTCCTTTCCGAGTCGGCTCTCACCTATTTCTCGAAGAAACAGCCAAGGTACTGGCCTAAAAAGTCTACTAACGCACCTCGAAACGGGAACGGGCATAAGTTCCCGTCGGCATAAGGCAGAGCAACTCGTGCCGACCGATGCCCACTGCAGTTCGATTAACCGCAGTGCCTACAAGTGGACTTCCGTTAAGAAACCATAGCAACTCCCCATCTAGATTGGCTTTCGGACGGATCTCCAAAAAATCGTCTAATTTGCGGTAAACAGCTCCGGATTCGGGAGACAGGATGGAAAGCTTCAAATCTTCTCCAGGTAAGGGAATCGGTCGGGAAACTGTCCAAGGAATAGGTTTTTCAGGAGCCTCCGTCACGCGGATCTTTGAAAGATCAAAGATCCGGGCAAGGACAGGTTCGGCTACCTTTGCTCCTACATAGGCTTCATCGCCCATACCGGAGAGTCTACCGACCCACACGCCAACGGCATACTTACCATTGTGCCCCACCGCCCATGCATCTCGGCGACCGGAAGAGGTACCCGTCTTACGCATGAACCAAGGAGTCGACTGCAGGGAAAGATTATCGAACTCGGTCGAAGGAAAACGCCAAGAAGACAATTCATGACCCAACCAAGCACACACGTCCGAATCCAGAATACGAGAATCCACAGCAGGCTCATCAAGAAAAGTACGTATATTTCGGCGAACGCCGGACCGACCCAATGTAGCATAGGCGTTGGTGAGGTCGAGCAAACGCGTCTCTACTGAACCCAGTACGAAGGCAAGACCACCGCGACCGACGGGGTCGCCCTTAAAACGAACACCACACCCCTCCGCCATGCCCGCCGCCTTGGCCGCTCCTACCTCACGGGCAACCTGAAGAGCAGGTAAATTGAGTGACCGACGCAAGGCATCTCCCGCGCAAACCTCACCGGAAAAGGTTCGATCAAAGTTCCCGGGAGCCCATCCGCCAAAACTGACAGGTGCGTCGGAGAGAATAGTCTCGCCATCCAACCGACGCTCGGATGCAGCTGTTCCGTAGACGAAGGGCTTCAAGGTAGATCCGGGAGAACGCCATGCCAAGGCAGCGTTCACCTGACCACCATTCGGGTCGTCAAAGTTCACGCCTCCAACCATTGCCGTCAGACCACCGCTTTCAAGTTCAATGACAACCGTCGCCACTTCGGAAGCACTGGGCAAATTTTTCGCGTGCTCAATCAACAGGTGTTCGATTTCAGCCTGAAGCGTAAGATCGAAAAAGGTTTGTCCACCGGAAGGCCGCCGACGCAAAGCTTCCATCACGAAGTGACGACTTTGCCCACCCGTCAGTGGTCGAGTCTCCAGACTAACAGGCTCGCTCATTGCGTCATCAGCCTCAGGTCGGGAAATCATTCCCTCCGAAAACATACGTTCGAGCACCTTG
>JABHOU010000666.1 GCA_018695085.1 Opitutia bacterium
CGGTGCTGACGGGCTGCCAAAAGGCCGATTTGGAAGATCCCGACGTGTTCGAAGAAATCGCATCGCAAGCGATCGACCCCGGTACGCTGGAAGCAAAGAGAGTGAAGGGTCTGTTGGTACTATGCATTCCCGACACCGAAAAACCGTTCTCGGGTTGGGTGAAGGAAAACTACCCCAACGGCCAGCTCAAGAGATTGGGATACTTGAACGAGGGAGCGAAGGACGGCCTCTGGACTTCCTGGCACGAAAACGGGGAAAAACAGCTTGAGATTCGCTACAAGAAAGACGTTCTTCACGGAAAAACTTCCTCTTGGCATCCGAATGGGCAAAAGAAATCGGCAGGGAACATTAGGGACGGGGAAATGGATGGTCCATGGGAAGAGTGGTACGAGAACGGATGGAAAGAAAGAGTGCAAAACTGCGACTTCGGCAAACTCGTATCCGCCACGGTATGGAAGCCGGATGGCGAAAAGTGTCCGGTGAGCAACGTCGTGAACGGCAAGGGGGAACTGATCGACTACAACGAGGACGGCACGATCGATAAACGCCATACCTTTAAGGACGGCGTCGGCATAGAGGATTCCAATCGTACGGGCGAAACCTCGCCTTGAGCTCGACCACCTCCCCACCCCGGCAAGCTTGAGAGCCTAGGAACAGGTTCGGGCCACGTAGACCGCGCCCTTGGAAGTGCCTCCCAGCAAGGGATTGGCAAATTCGATGGTGTGAGCTTCGGTCTGAGCGAATACCTTGCCCAAATGCTCGGTGAAGGCGTCTTCGGGTTCACCGTCCGCCCAGAGGGCAAACACGCCGCCCGGGTTCAAGTGCCGAGCAAGCTCCCCCAGGCCCTCTTCACTGTAGAAACGCTCGTTCGTACGGTTCAATAGGTTTGTCGGGGTGTGATCGATGTCGAGCAAGATGGCATCATGTTTCTTTGTAGGAGCGTTGGGATCAAAACTGGTCTCGAGGTTGCGTGAGAGAGCAAAAAAGTCGGCGTGTACCAGACGGCAACGCGAATCGTCGGTCAACACCTTGCCCAATGGGACCAAGCCTTGTTGGTGCCACTCGATCACCGCCTCCAGATAATCGACTACGACAAGGGACGAGACACGCGAATCCTCCAAGGCGGAAACCGCGGTGTAACCGAGGCCAAGTCCGCCGACGACGACATCGAGTTCGTCTTTTTCCAAGACGCCAAGTCCAAGCTTGGACAACTGGCGCTCCGCCTCATGAAAGAGGCTGGACATCAGAAAATCGTCGCCCAGTTTCACCTCGTATATGTCGAGATCACCGAATTGAGGCATGCGACGACGACGCAAGAGCAGATCCCCCAGTGGAGTCTGTCGAAAGTCCAGTTCCTCGAAGCTCAAGCTCATACTTGCATCAAGAGATAGTCGAAGCTGTCAGGAAGTTCAATGGGAGATTGCGCTTGGTCGTCCAGAGATTCAAGGATGCCGGATAGAGTACCAGGTTCTTAAACAGTTAAGCGAGGACTCAAAGCCATATGAAAAGTTCGGGTGCTTGCCATAAAGCTTCGGACTACTTTACATTAATGGAAAATGAGACGGAACCGAGGTTGACAAACCGACAAAGGCATTGCCGAATCAGGTCTACCCTCTTCCATTCAGACCTACTAGGTTTATCTACGAAAACCATACGCTCCCCACCATGAACGCCGAACGCCTAGCCCATTTTCGCGAATGCCTGGAATCCCTCGCCACAGAAATCAAGGCATACCTTTCCTCCAGCAAGGAATCCGCAGGCGTGGTCGAACTGGACACCTCGATCGGACGCCTTTCGAGAATGGACGCCATGCAGAACCAGCAAATGGCGATGGAACTACGCCGGCGAAAGAAGAGTCAGTTGCTGCAAATCACCAATGCCCTCAAAAGGATCGACCAAGGCTCCTACGGTCAGTGCGGTCTATGCCAACAACCTATTTCCGAAGACCGCTTGGAAGCTTTTCCGGAAATAGTGACCTGTGTGAATTGCGCCTAGAAGCAGCCAGGTAAATCAGCTTGCCGCAAAGATGGGGGTAAGCGGTGAGCCTTTGCCTTGTTTGTTCATGGAGAATTCGCGTTTGTCGAGACCGAGGTACTTCTTGTTGTAGTCCAACCCCATGGCGTAGGCCATGGTGACGAAGAAGTCGTCGGGCGACACCTTTTCCTTTTTCTCTTTCACCCCTTGGGCGTCCTCAGCAGTTTCCCCGAAGACTAAACCGGGTTTGACTCCACCGCCCGCCAAAATCTGGCAATATCCTCCAGGACCGTGGTCGCGACCCTTGTCGCCGCTGACGTGGGTCTGCCTGCCGAACTCGGTGGTTAGGACAACGAGTGTCTCGTCGAGCAATCCGGAGACCTGAAGATCGGTGATGAGTGCGGCCAAGGCACGGTCGAGCATCGGTCCCATTTTACTCATCTCATCCATGATGTTGTTGTGATGATCCCAACCCGAGGTCGTAACCTCAACGAAGCGGACGTCGTTTTCGATCAATCGCCGGGCGAGGAGCAAGCCTCGGCCCAGTTTGCTGTCGCCGTAGCGTTCACGGGTCTGATCGCTTTCCTTGGATAGATCGAAGGCGGAGAAGTCGGGACTCCGGAGCAGGGCCAAGGTATTGTCCAGCACATCCATATGGTCCCTCAAGAAATTAGACTTGTTGGTATGATGGAATTCTTCGTTCAACATTTTCAGGGCCTTGAGGCGTCCCGTCGCCCGATCCTCCGACACATGAGCCAACTGTTTGCCAGCATTCAGCACTCTGCCATAGTTTGGGTGAAGGTCGAAGCAGTCAACGGAAACGCAAGAGAGGCTTGTGTCGTATTGACGAACGCTTGATATTTTTGAAACAACCAGAGTAATTTTAAAATCATTAATCATCTATATAAAGCTCAACCAACCCCTCCCAAAGAAGGCGGGTGGCTAGGCGAACTCCAAGAAGAAGAGGTCCGCCAAGCAGCTGGCATTGATGTCCGAATTGTACGGAAAGCGAAGCAGTCCCCTCTTCTAGGGAGCCAATCGCCATAACCAAGTGACTTTAAAAAATGAACTAAATTCTCATAAGCTTTAGAATCCCATTAATTGAGTATAGAAACAGTTTAGAATTAAAATAATTTGGAAAATGCTAACGAATGGCTTTGAAAACCCTCGATAATCTTGATCCAGAGTTCCAAATACTTAGGAATACAGAGCTTATATCGTGTCCAAACGGTTACCCAAAAACTTTAAAATCGTCATGAAATCCATCAGTATCCTATCTTTGATTCTCATTAACGCAGGAATCCTAACGGGAAATTCAGCCCCCAGCGAAACTGCAGTTCGATGGGTCTCGAAATCCAAAGAATACCAAGCCGTCTGCCAACAGACATATCTCTCGGCGTGGGAAAAGGTAAAAGAAGGAGCAAAGAAAACCTCAAGTCCATGGGCAGTGGTAATGGACATCGACGAAACTCTACTCAAAAATTCCCAATATCAGATCGAACTCAATGCCAAGAATGCTAGTCACAGTCAGGAAGCTTGGGAAGCATGGGTAAATCGAACCGAAGCGAAACCAGTTCCGGGCGCCAAGGAATTCATATTGAAAATGCGCGGTTTGCCTAACGGTCGCATCATTTTTCTCAGTAACCGGTTTGCACGCAATACAGAAGCGACTAGGCGGAATCTCCAAAAACACGGCTTAACCTCGAAGAACGACGTATTTCTCTTGAGAAAAGACAAGAAGGACACCAAGGCGAATCGACAACGTGAAGTGGCTGCCGGTTCCGGGAGAATGGCTCCACATGTAAAAATGAAGATCTTGGCGTGGTTTGGGGATGCCGCCCATGACTTCTCGGATGATCCAAAGCTGAAATGGGGATTCCAAAAGTTCATGCTTCCCAATCCGGTGTACGGCAATTGGTAACGATCTGTCGGACTAACTATTGTCGCAGACCGGCTTGCACCTCACCAGACGGGTTTTGCACCCTCGCCATCGTAGGCTTTGCCCAAACCCGCTTTCATTAACAATGCGGCGAGGGATTCTCCGTCCACGTACACATCGGCAATAATCCGGAA
>JABHOU010000196.1 GCA_018695085.1 Opitutia bacterium
GCCATCGACGCCAAGGGAAACCTCTACGCCAGCGACCCGAGCTGGGCCAAGGTCACGGGCCAACTCTGGAGAATCTCGAAAAAGGGCAAGGTCAAGCTCCTCGCCGACGACATGGGCACGACCAACGGCATCGAGGTGAGCCCCGACGGCAAAACCCTTTACGTCAACGAATCGAGGCAACGAAACATTTGGGCTTTCTCCATCAAGAAGGATGGTTCGGTCGAGGAGAAGCGCCTATTGAAGAAATTCGAGGATCATGGGTTCGACGGCATGCGCTGCGACGCCAAGGGCAATCTATACGTCACACGGCACGGCAAAGGCACTGTGGTAATCCTCTCCCCCGAGGGAAAAATCCTGAAGGAAGTCGATGTCCTAGGCGCAAACCCCAGCAACCTCTGCTTCGGTGGCCCCGATGGCCGTACCGTGTACGTAACGGAAGTCGAACACACGCGCATCGTGCAGTTCCGCGTCGAGCACCCGGGACTTAGCTGGACGCTGAACCGATAAACGACCTGTGCCATGAGGAAACACCTGTCACTACTCTCCCTATTCCCGTTCCTTCTGTCTCAAGGGCAAGCAGCAGGCCTTACGTTGGTTAAGAACGGCGTCCCGCGAGCAATCATCGCGATTGCCGAAGATCCGGACGAGCACGAGCAATTAGCCGTCGAGGAGCTGCAAACTCACCTTGAGAAAATATCCGGAGCCAAAGTGGATGCGGTCACGATCAAAGTTGACGGGGGAAAGTCATTCATTGCTGAGACCAAGGCAGCGAAAATGACACCGATACTGATCGGCCGGATCACGCGAGAACGACTAGCGAAGCAATTCAAGAAACCTCCCATGCGCGGAGCATTCGTCCTTCAGGTCGCGGATGGCGCGGTTCGCATCCAGGGTCTGGAAGAAGGCAGTTACTACGGCGTCATCGAATTGCTGGAACAACTGGGCTGTCGCTGGTTCATGCCGGGCGATCTCGGAGCAGTCATCCCAAGGCTTGAAACGATCACGATAAAGGAACAGACCACGAAGCAGAGCCCGTCGTTTGCCTCTCGTCATTTCCAGATGCCGAACCGGGATTGGCAAAAGAGAGCGCGATGCGGAGGCGACGTTTTTCGGGGTGGTCACGGTCTCAAGGCCCCACCCTACCGAAGAAACAAGGCAACGGGTGCATACGAACCTGCGGAGAACGCTGAATATTACGGCCTGGTGGATGGTAAACGAATCGGTCGGCAACACTGCGTGTCCAATCCCAAGCTCATTTCCTACACCGTTTCCGCAGTGAAGAAACTGCGGGCCGCCGGCAGAGGTCCGGTAATCGCGATGGGACCAAACGACGGGCGCGGATTCTGCGAGTGCGCGAACTGCCAAGCCTTGGATGGCGGAGATTTCGATCCATTCTCCAACGAACTATCCGTGACGGATCGTTACATTTGGTTCTTCAATCAGGTCCTCGCAGGGATGGAAGACGAATATCCCGACACCAAGTTGGCGTTCTACGTTTACCACAGCTACATGCGACCGCCACGGAAATGGAAACCGAACCAAAAAATCCAAGGCGCCCTCGCCCCCATCGCCCTGGATCGAGTGCATGGCTTCTCCAATCCGGTCGCTCCCGAAAAGAGCTACGTCAAGTGGCTGTTCGAGGAATGGGGAAAGATCTTGCCGGAACTCTATGATCGAGGCTACTGGAGCAATTTGGCTTGCCCGGGCTTTCCCTTCATCATCATCGACCGCTTGCGAGACGAAATACCAGCCTGTCACGAATTGGGCGTGAAAGGCTGGCGTGTAGAAACTTTCCCTAACTACGGACCACAATTTCCATCGATGTACGTGGCCACCCGGTTGATGTGGGATCACACCGCGGACGTGGATGCCCTCCTGGACGATTGCTTCGAGAAATTCTTCGGGCCCGCAGTCCAACCCATGGGTCAATACGTCAGGCTCATGGACCAAGCTCTCGCCAAGAGCGAGCATTGCACCGGCTCGTCCTGGGACATGCCGCTGCATTACCCGGCGGCTCTTCGCAAGAAGGCCCGGGCATACCTGAACGAGGGACGAAAACGGGCCCCCGGAGAGGACGCCTACGGGCAACGCGTCAAGATGATCGCGCAGACCTTCGACCTGCTCGAAGCTTTCATCGGGATGATGGAATCGAGGGCTGGGCACGACTTCGTCAAAGCCAAGGCGGAACTGGATAGAATGGATGAGATGGCCGAGAAATTGATGGCCTATAAGCCGGTCCCGATGCTCTCAAGCGGACGATTCAGCACCTATGTAAATTACATGCGCCGTTTTTTCAGGCACTGCACCGAGCAGGGTTACGAGCGCGTCACGGGAGGCAACGAAGTGGTCGCGACGGCGGCGGACGAGTGGCAGTTCCAAATTGATCCGTCGGGCATCGGGGAAGGCATAGGTCTTTGGCGGAGCGAGATCACTGGTGGCAACTGGCAGCGGATCAAGACCTCGAGCTCGTCCTGGAGCAACCAAGGTCTTCGCTATTACAAAGGTTTGGCATGGTATCGACAGAACTTGGTCGTACCTAAGAAATTCAAAGGGAAACGAATCTTCTTCTGGTGTGGAGGCGTCGATGAATCGGCCAAGGTCTGGATCAACGGAAAGGAAGCGGGCATCAGCCATGGGGCCGCCATGTACCCCTTCGAACTCGACGCCACCGATCAACTCAAGCCGGGCAACAACGTCGTGGTGGTCTGCGTGGCGAACAATCGGGTCAACGAAATCGGGACGGGAGGCATATTGGCTCCCGTGATGTTGTACGCTCCCAAAGAAGGCAAGGAAGCCAAGCTCGAGAACCTTCGCGACCTCAAGCCCACCTTCCCCTGAGTCTCGACCCGACCCACTATGTTGCAAGCAACGCTTCCCCTTGGATGACGACGCGACTCTATCCTCTGTTGTTTCTATTGCTCGCGTTGCCCGCAGGGGCGGAGACAAAAGAGGAGCGCAAGGGTTTCGAATTCACCCGCATGCTGGCTCATTGGGCCAATTACGCGGAACCTGGCTACCTCGCCTTCATCGACGAAACGAAACCCGATCTCGTCCAACTGGGTTTCTACGGGGCGCATTTCTGGGGTCTCGCCCACACCCCGCAATACAAAGGCTATCCCGCTCATTTGCCGGTGAGAGGGTTGAACGAGTGCGGCAAATGGTTCGAACGAAGGAACGCGGAATTGGCGAAACGCAAGGTGCGCGTGATCGGGCACCTGAACGTCGAGTTCCTGGTCGGTGACCCCGATAGACCGGAAGGCCCGCGAGGGTTCTTCAAGTTCTATCGCGACCTATGGGACGAAAACGAACTTGGACCGAAACCCGTGAAGGATCCGCTGGACTTCCTCGAAAGGGACAAGCA
>JABHOU010000099.1 GCA_018695085.1 Opitutia bacterium
CCGGTTCCTTCACCCCCCGATGAGCGCCCCTTGGCGCCTATAAGCCCCAGCAGAAAATTAAAGGAGAAATTATCAAATGAGCGCCAAAGACATTATCCTAGCCTTTCCGACACCTGCAAGCGGAGGCATACTTAGCACCATCGACAAGGAAGCCTGCGAAAAGGCCGTCGGCCAAATTCTTGACGGCGGTGAAAAAACACTTCGCGAGCTCGCCGACCTGCTCGTCGAACCCGGCAAGGGAAACGACGTACAGGCACGCCACGCCCTCCATGCCACCGCCATCCGAGTCGGCGGACCAGCCAAGGCAAAGCAACGAAAAGCCTTCGCCAAGGCCCTCGCCGGCACCCTGGCCGACGATCGGCCCAAGGCGGTCAAGGGCTTCATCCTGCGCCAGCTACAGATATGCGCCGGAAACGAGCAAGCTGACGCCATCGCCTCCTTCCTGACCGATGGAGACGAACATCTCTATGAATACTCCGCCCAAGCATTGGAAGCGATAGGCCCCAGCACCACGGATCATTTCCGCAAGGCCTATCCGAAGGCTAAGGGAGCCCCTCGCCTGACCGTTTTGCAGGGGCTTGGTTTTCTGCGTGACGAAAAGTCCGTCAAGGTATTCCGTTCGGCGTCCAAGGAGAAAGACTTGGAAATCCGATTGGCTGGACTCTGGAGCTTGGTGCGAATCGCTTCCACGGAAGACGTGCAGTTGCTGCTGGACACCGCGGCAAAGGAAGAAGGCTGGGGACGCATCAAGGCAACCGGTTACTGCCTGCAGTTGGCCGAGGCACTTGCCAGTCCAGGCAAGAAAAAGGAAGCCGCCAAGCTTTACCAAAACTTGAAGAAAAGCCGTACTTCCAACAACGAATCCCATGTCCGACTGGCCTGTGACAGAGGCTTGGCTAAATTGAAATAATTCCTGCGACCAAACAACACCCCATGAAAACCTTACTGTCCACCATCGCGGTATCCCTCTCGATCATTATCTTCACAACCCCGCCGATCTTCGCCAAGAAGGACAAGGGATTTGTCAGCCTTTTCAACGGCAAAAACCTCAAGGGCTGGAAGACGCCATCGGGCGAACATGCATGGAAGGTGATCGACGGGGTCATCGACTACGAGGCCAAAGGCGGCAACCTGACCACTGAGAAAAGCTTCGAGAACTACATGTTGCGCATCGACTGGCGCTTCAAGCGAACCGCAGGCTCGACCTACAACGCCAAGCTGTTCGACATCGACGGCAACGTCATAGGAAACAAACCGGTTAAGAACGCGGATTCCGGAATCTTTGTGCGAGGTTCGGGAAAGTCGCAAGTCAACTTATGGTGCTGGCCTTGCGGGTCGGGTCAACTATGGAGCTTTCACGGAAGCAAGGACCCTGCCATCAGGAAGGGAGCCCTCCCCAAGCTGAACGCCGACAAACCTGTTGGAGAATGGAACGAAATGGAAATCACCATGAAAGGAGAGACCGTGACCATCATCCTGAACGACAAGACCGTGCTCGATCAATCCAAGATGCCGGGAGTCGGCGCAAAGGGACCCATCGTGTTGCAGCACCATGGTGGTTACAACGAGAAGAACAAGACATGGAGTTCCGCCTCTGCACTCATCCAATTCCGTAATATCAAAATCAAGGAACTTTGAACAACTTACGGTTCTAGTTTCCAAAACACTGCGATATCTGTTTTCCATCCATGAATACACCTCCCACGCTTTCTGCCTTCTCATTGCTTCTGCTAACTGCGAGCCTTTGTGCAAAACCTGCATATTGGAATCAATTTCGTGGCCCAAACGGTGATGGAGACGCAGGTGACGCCAGTTTGCCTCTGGTATTCAATGAAGGTCACCAAAACATAACTTGGAAAACGCCGGTAACGGGAAAGGCATGGTCTTCACCAGTCGTCCGGGACGGGATGGTCTGGATGACGAATGCCTTGGTAGACGGCAAGAAAATGTGGGCCGTTTGCCTCGATTTCAAGACGGGGAATACGCTCCACGAGACTTTGGTTTTCGAGAATGAGAAACCACAATTTTGTCACAAGATGAACAGCTATGCCACACCCACCCCCGTCATTGAAGGTGGACGCGTCTTCGTGCATTTTGGAACGCACGGGACGGCTGCTCTCGACGCAAAGACGGGTAAAAAACTGTGGGAAAGGCGGGATTTTAAATGCAATCACTTTAGAGGGGCCGCCGCGTCGCCAATTCCTTTTGAAAAGTCCCTGATAGTTCACTTCGACGGATATGATCTTCAATATGTTGTCGCCCTTGATCAAAGTTCGGGAAAAACACTCTGGCGAAAAGATCGAGCATTCGACTTCCGTACAAATAACGGTGACAATAAAAAGGCTTATTGCACCCCATCGGTCATCGAGCATAAGGATCGGTTGGAATTAATCAGTCCGGCAGCCGCTGCCACGGAATCGAGAAACCCTCGCACGGGCGAACTCTTTTGGACAGCGAGGACTGGGGGAATGAACAGTTCATCGCGCCCCATCTACCGGGACGGCCTCGTATACGTATTCAGTGGAATGGGCTCCATGTCCGCCATCAAACCGGGTGGAACGGGAGACGTGGACAAGACCCACATTGCATGGACGCGACGCAAGGTCGTCGCAAAAAAATCGTCGCCATTGTTTCTCGACGGGCTCCTGTACATGACCTCCGACGAAGGCGTTGCATCCTGTTCGGACCCGCAAACAGGTGAAATAATATGGGCGGAACGATTAGGCGGAAAGGGTCAATACGCCGCATCGCCCGTCCATGCAAACGGCCATATCTACTTTTCATCCAGTGAAGGAGATTTTCCCGTTCTGAAAGCCGGAAGAAAATTCGAAATGATATCGCGAAACAAACTCGATTCAGGATGCATGGCCTCTCCTTCCATTGTGGGAGATGCAATGGTAATCCGAACGAAAACCCATGTTTACCGAATCGAGAAAAGTTCGTAATTCAGTTGTAAAACCCCGACAATTGCTCTTGGCCAACAACCATCAAGCCCTCACAAACAATCAAACGAAAATGAAATCACTCATCGCCCTCGTCATCACCTTGACCATCAGCCCAACGCTAAGAGCGGAGCTAAGCTACGAAGCCATTTCCGACTGGATCAAACTTCCCGAAGGGCGCGAAAACATCGGTAACATGCACGGCGACGTCGCTGTTAGCTCCGCCGGAGAATTATACGTAAGCGTTCAAGATCCAAAAGCCGGGGTTCAAGTATACAGTGCAGACGGAAAATGGATTCGGAACGTCAAGGGAGCCCCAAACGACTTTCACGGTTTTGTCATCCGAAAGCACAAGGACGGCGAATTTTTATACGGTCCCCGCCTAGGTGGAGGTGAAATATTAAAAATGACTCTTGAAGGAGAGGTGAAGCTTCGTATCCCAGCCTCCGCCATTCCAGACAAGTATAAAAAAGGCGGACGCGTTAGACTCACAGGAATGGACGTCGCCCCCAACGGCGACCTCTTCGTGGTGGACGGTTATTCCTCCGACTATGTTCATCGATTCGACAAGACCGGCAAGTATCTCGCTTCCTTTGGCGGAAAAGGCGAACCCTACAAATTCCGCACCCTACACAAGATTGCGGTGGACACTCGCTTCGATCCTCCACGCATAATCGGCACCGATCGAGCAAACGGCAGGGTAGTCCACATGTCAAACGACGGAAAGTTCATCGGCGAGGTCACCACCGGTTTGCTGATGCCAGCCTGCGTCGCAATTCAAGGAGACCTTGCCGCCATCGGCGAAATCAAGGGGCGGGTCACCTTGCTCGATAAATCGGGTAAGGTAGTAAAGCAATTGGGCCATAACAAAAACCCAAAGGAAGTTGGAACCAACCGCACTCCCAAATCAGCTTGGCGCACTGGATTCGTAACCGCTCCCCATGGCGTGGCATTCAATGCATCGGGCGACGTAATCGTCGCGGAATACAGCGTTGCGGGTCGCATCCATCGATTCAAGAAACTGAACGCGACATCGGCCAAAACCTCCGATTCGAGCAAGCTTGACCTGAAACCCATTCTCGGGAAAGACCTCGCCGGTTGGCAAGTGCCTTCCGGCAACGACAAAGCCGGATGGTACAAGGTGAACAACGGCGTCTTGGAAATCCGAAACGGACCCAAGAAAAGAGGTTCCGTCCTGTGGACAAAGAAAAAGTATAGGGATTTCGTAATGGAATTAGACTTTCGCTTTGGCGAGGGCACGGTGGATTCCGGAGTTCACGTTCGCACCCAGGACCAAATTCAAATCGGTATTTCAGGTTCCCTCAAGCGAGACATGACTTGTTCACCCTATATTCCGGGCAAAGGCTATCCTGTGGAGGCCAAAAACATCAAAAAGCTCTTGAAAGCCAAAGACTGGAATACCATGCGAATTCAAGCCATCGGCAATCAATACACGGTTTGGTTGCAGGGTGAAGAGGTAATGACCTACAAGTCTGGTTCGGCCAAGGAAGAAGGTCCAATCGGCATCCAGTTGCACGGCAGTCGTATCATGGGAATCGACTACCGCAACATGAAGGTCGCCGAGCTACCTTGAGCGACAACCAATCCGTCTTGATAATATGACACGGATTGGGGCTGACCTAGTAATGGAAAACCGCATAGTCGAGAAGTAGTAAATCTCCCTTCTTCACTCATTTTCCTCTCGTGACCAAACTTTCCACCGTCGCCAAACTCCTTCGTGACCTCGTAGCCCTACCCAGCGTAAACCCGGTTTTTCTACCAAATGAGCCCGAGCTCACGGGTGAGGAAAGAGTCGCCTCATACTTAACCGATCTTGCCCGCAAGCAAGGTCTCGAGATTTCTCGGCAAAACGTTCTGCCCGGACGTAAAAACCTGTTCGTGCGACTAAAACCCAGAGGAAAGGTAAAGCGTCGGATCATTCTCGCCCCCCACCTCGACGTGGTGCCCGCCGAAGACAAACAATTTGTTCCTCGGGTTAAGAACGGCCGTCTGCATGGACGCGGAGCCTGCGACACCAAGGGCTCCGTAGCCGCATTCTTTCATGCATTACTTGCATTGACAAAGGACAAATATCGGCCCTCGGAAACGGAAATTCTATTCGTGGGACTAGTCGACGAAGAATACGGCCAATCAGGTTCTCGTGTCTTTGGTCAAAGAGGCCCTAAAGCCGAATTGGCCATTGCGGGCGAACCCACTCTCTTACAGGTCGTAACCGCACACAAGGGAAACCTCTGGCTACGACTCGAGACCCGAGGGAAAGCCGCCCATGGCGCCACGCCTCATCTTGGCAAAAGCGCCATCCATGAAATGGCCCGAGTCACTGAAGCGCTACTCACCGAGTACGTCGATCAACTCAAGAAGCGAACGCACCCCCTGCTCGGACATCCGAGCATAAACATAGGAACGATAAAAGGCGGTAGCCAAACCAACGTCGTACCCGAAAGTTGCAGCATAGACGTCGACCGTCGCACCTTGCCGGGAGAGACAGAGAAATCCGTCTACCAAGAAATCAATCGCATTCTAGCCAAGCGAAAGCTCAAGGTAGTAAACCCACAAGAGTGCCGCGGCGTACCTTGCCCACCACTGGAAACCGATCCGGAGCTCCCTGCCGTACGGCAGTTCATGAAAGCCGCCAAACGCCGCAAGTCGATAGGGGTCGATTACTTCACCGACGCCTCTCCCATAGCCATGGGCAGAACTCCAGCGATCGTCTTCGGTCCCGGCGACATTGCCCAAGCCCACTCCGCCGACGAATGGATTGATCTCAATCAACTAGAGCAAGCCACCGCCATCGTCCTTCGTTTCCTACAAGATCAGCCTTGACACGCTGGTGGAGTTAAAGTCGGGGCCAAATCGCTTGGCAAAGTACTTGCACCCACTGGCAAAGACGTCTTAGGGTAAAGACATAAATCCTTAGTAAATTTGCCCAAGAATACTACCAAGCTTGCACCGCAAGGCGATAGGCACCGTAAAGGCTTCGCCCTTTTACTTGCCTTGGCTCTCATGAGCCTAGTATTTTTATTGGTGGTCACTCTAATCACTTTCGTTGGTGCCGAATTGCGTTTAACGGAGTTACGAAAACAAAAGGTTTTAGCTGCAGGCAATGCACGCATGGGTCTCATGGTGGCGATTGGGGAACTACAGAAGCACGCTGGACTGGATACCCGATTGACGGGAACCGCTAGCTTACTTGACTACGATCCCAACACTCCGGAACTGGACAATGTCGCGAATCCTTATTGGACGGGCATATGGAAGAGACAATCTGCGCCCCCTCTCTCGCCCAAAAACTTGGAAAGCAGTTCCCTCGCTCCCAAAGTAGACAAAAACGGGAATTTGCTAGGACCTCCTCCCGATGTCATGTACGACTCAGAATTCGATGAACACCCTGCCAATGAAGTGGCTTGGCTGGTGAGTGGCAACGAAGGCAAAAATCTTCAGGGCAAAATGCAACACGATTGGCTTCACGACGAGGATGAAACAGAAGACCAATATCGCAGTCGAATTAGGGAAGACAAAGACAGTGACGGAAAACCGGACTACTTCCACCCCGTTTTCGACGATGTGCCCGACCCTGACTCAAGTGGATCGGAAAGCGTATGGTTAGTGAACGATTCAGTACTAGACCCGGAAAACATAGATCCGATTCTGTACGGCAAGATCAAGGTAATGAAGACGAAGATGACACTGGACCAGTCTCGGTTAATCGTCCCTTCGAATTCTTCTCCATCTGGTTCCCCCAGCCCTCCGCCAACCTCATCCCCAAATAATCAAAAGCCTGCGGGGGCATATGCCTATTGGGTCGGGGACGAAGGGGTGAAAACAAAAGCAAACATAGTGAACCCCAATAAAGATAAGGACATTTCATCGGATTACGGGGCAGCCGAAAGCAACCTGATTGTCTCGCCTGAGCCGAACTTAAAGGATGGACATGACTTAGCTGTCGACCCCGCCTACGACGAAAACCGCAGGAAAGTAATCAACCTGACTCAGGTCAACAATCTCTCTCCAACATACGCCCGCCAAGGGAAATTCACAGGATCCGACGAAGAACAACTCAAGTATAGGTTTCACACTCTAACCACCCATTCAGCAGGACTACTGTCAGATGTTTCTCGTGGCGGCTTAAAACGAGACCTCACGGGCTACTTCGGAAAACCCGATGTTGAATGGACTTTGCAAGTCAATCCCGATGGAACCAAGAGTAAAGGCGACGGAGAAATGAACGAACTTCCACTTTTCCACGAACAAGTTCACTACCTTAAGGAATTCGCGGCAGGAACGGACAAAGCAAATTTCTGGCGCTACGGGACTGACGCTCCCATTGATTCAAAAAACGGCTTCATGTTTGGCCCGATGTGGAACGTATTGAGAGACTACTATAAATTGTACGAGCATTTCTCCGGCAACGATCCTTATCTGATGTCAGTTCCTCCTGAAGCCCCAGATCGCTTTCCACAACGCGTAGGGGATCATTTCGTGACCTTTGACTCACGACCGGGGAACAAAGGGGGAACAAGTGGAAACAGCATGCAACCCTACATAAGGCATCGTGCTCAGTTTTCCAATTACAGACCGAACTCCTACAACATGGCGCATCAACGGGAAGAACCATCCAACCACCCCATCGGTCCGGTCTTGGTCGAGCTTCAACACAGACAAATCATCTACACTGCTCCAGCTGGAGGAGGAGGAAAGGTACTTCGGTTGGCAATCATGCCGACTTTTGCTCTGTGGAATCCATACAACGTCAAGCTTTCGGCTGCAAGATATCAAATGGAATATGAGATCAAAGGTTGTACAATCGCCGCCTACAACACCAAAGAACGTGAGATTTTTTACAAATGGAGGATACACAGTCAACGTAGTGCCCCTCGCCATCCCGACCCAAGGTTCGTCAATCATGTCTTCCGCAATCGAGAAATAGACAAAAACGGAAACTATTATGGTTTCTGGGGATTGGACCGCTATAACTGGGGAGACCCAAACACGGGCGAACCGTACATGGATATCAACCTCAACAATCGTTACGACCCGGGCGAACCCTTCAACGACAAGAACAATAACGGTCAACACGATGGCGGGGGTGGAAACAATGACGAATGGTGGACGGTACAAAACCGGTTATGGCACGCCGACATGAGTCAAAAATGGGGTAATGGGGACGACCACAACGGATCGGACTGGTTAGCAGTCGGCGGCGGTCTGCAGCCTGGCTCAAAAGCAGCTTCAGACAATTTTCTAAATTTCAGAAGACGAAATGAAGCAGGTACTTTTCCGACCTTCATGCCTTATGTTGACGACAGAAACGGCGTTCAGCACTTTCACCCTTATCAAATCGACCCGCACGCCCGAAGATCGGGACGACCTCCCCTTAAATTGCAAACTGAAGCAATATCTTTCGAACCCGGCCAAAAATTGTTGTTCTGCATCGAACCAGGACCCAAACCCTATCAGCCCGGAACGATCATAAACATGGTAAACCATCACGGCAGTTCCCCACTACATCATGTCTACTTCGAGGGAGATGCATCCAGATTCAGCATTCCGGGAAACGACCCCATTACCATTCGGCATATCGTTCATGGGGCTGCAGGCTTCAACCGAAATTCAATCGAACAATCACACAACGCAATCATAAGCCAACCCCAAACCCTAGCAAAGGGAACCGTACTTTACCTGATGGACGGAAGCGTAAGACGTCCTTTACAGAAAGTTAACAAAGAATTCGGCAGCCATCACAGAATCTGGAGAGAAGACTATCGCCGGGCCAATGATCTCAATCAAGGAAAACTTGATCAGAGAATCCTAAGCGGAGATGGATTGGGATATAGAATTCGGCGTAGGTTGTCCACCACTTCACAGAGGATCGTCTTCCACGAATTCAATCCCAGAGCACTTGTAGACAGTTATCAAGATGGTTCGGGAGACTTATGGCAAGTGAACAGTTTCTCAAGTCGAGGCGAGCATCGCAAGCCATTCATAAACGGACGCCAGCACATCGAATTCTATTCTCGATATGATTTTGACGGAAATTCCTCTCAGGAATGGGCGATGAAACAGACCGGGCAGTTCCACAATGTCTCGATCTGGGACAGTGGGCCTTCGGGGACGAAGTTCGCCATGCCCGACATACCCACTCCCGATGCAGGGCGCTACTACGGACACTTGGGGCATTCTCATAGTATGTCTACACGGGAAAACCTTCCTACGACACCCCGCTTAGCCCTTTTCGACATACCTCGACAACCGATGCTTTCCATTGCCCAGTTTCAACATGCAAATTTGAGTTGGTATTCTCACTCACCTGCTTACATCGTTGGGAATTCATACGCTACAGGTCAAGTGGCTAGGTATAAAAAATGGGGCAGAGTATCGCGAATCATATGGCAACCGGAAGCTCCCGAATCTCCAAGAAATTACATGGATAGCA
Source organism: Opitutia bacterium (assembly GCA_018695085.1). GTDB lineage: Bacteria > Verrucomicrobiota > Verrucomicrobiia > Opitutales > Seribacteraceae. The sequence continues at coordinate 9,397 of JABHOU010000099.1, forward strand.
ACAAAGATCCTACTGGATCCTTATTCAACCATGTTCAAGGACATCGATCCGGATGGTGGTGGGACACAAGAAATTACGACGACGGGATGGGGGTTCTTCGAGACACCAACTCGGAAGTGGAACACCAAAACATAACCATTGATCAGAGCGTTTACGCCAACGAAACCCTATTTGACGGATACTACTTTTCATCCGTTCCCACCGTTGAAGTCGACAGTTCGTTTTCCCAACGAGAAATTGATGACAACACTCCTCTTCGAAACAGTCGCCTTCTCTATTATCGAGATCAAGGAGAACCACCTGAAATAAGCGAATTACTTGCCCCTGAAACGGCAAATTCGAACTTGCTTGTAAATGGTATGTTCAACATCAATTCGACCTCCGTGACGGCATGGATGGCCCAACTCGCAAGCCTCTCCGGAAAAACTGCGAAAATGCTCGACGTGCAGAAAGAGCATTCACTTTCGGGAAAAACCACCGAAACGATAAAGTTCTCATCAGGAAAGTTTCCGTTCCTTCGCCATACGGCACCCTTTGGTGAAGAGATCCCACCGGCATCACAAGGCGCCAACCCAAACGATGACTACTGGACAGGCTACGTCGCACTGAACAAAGACCAGCTTCGCTTGCTCGCCGAAAAGATGGTAACTGAAGTAAAGATTCGCGGCCCCTTCCTCTCCTTGGCGGATTTTATAAATCGAAGAATAACAAAATCTCCGGAAGTCCCAGGGAAACCTGGGCATCATTATGACCTTCGAGCTCTCAAAGCAAACATTTGGCCCGCTGAAACACCGGAAACGGAAGCGGGATTCCGAGGAACCATTCAAGCAGCGATCGCCAATGCGGAGTTCAATCATGCACCCGTCACGGAAACAATCACTCGAGCTATCGATCACGACAATAATGGAGTCGCCACCGATTTCAGCTTCCTCAGAAGTGTTTTTGGGGACCAAGTCTCAAACAGGAACGAACTAATCGGCAACCCTTATTGGGGACGAGGCATCTGGATGTTCGAAAACAATAACAAGTATTGGGATCATCGATCCTTTGATGGCCTAGGCTCAAATCGCGATATAAGAAAACTAAGAACTGTTTACAAAGATGCGTACGACTTCGGGGAAGCTCCCGACAATTTGCAAGCGATCGAGAATTCCACAACTGCTGCAATGATGCCCGGTTGGCTTACTCAAGGTGACGTATTGACACCTCTGGCACCTGTAATTTCTCCCAGATCCGACACCTTTCTCATCCGTACCTATGGAGAGCCCGATGAAGAAACGGGAATTAAGCGATTCTGCGAAGCAGTCGTACAACGAATCCCAGACTACGTAATCAACGAAAAAGACGCATCCTTCGAGCAACGTTCGTCCACCCCTACCGTTGGAGACCCTGCCCACCACCGCCCCAGAGAACCTTTCGACGATTGGAATGGCGACGGCCAATGGACAGATGGAGAACCATGGCTGGACCTAAATCAGAACTCACCTAACACATCCAAACTCGGCCGAGCTCAAGGCAATGAGGAAGAGGAACCAGACCTGCCTGGTTGGAATAGCGATCGAGAAATCCTGAATCTGACCAATCGGAAGTTCGGTCGCAAATTCCGTATCATAAAGTTTAGGTGGTTGACGGAAGAAGAGGTCTGAAACGCAAAAGGTCGCTGACTCTCAATCCATTCGGAAGACATGATCGATTCACTACGAAACGCAGGTGCGATTTTAATTGTTTTATTGATGGGGATCCACCAAGCCCAGACGTTCGGGCAGTTAACTCCGGAACCACCCAGTAGCACGGTTCTTGTTGAACCGCCAACTGTTGAAGATAAGAAGGAAGAGTTTTTAGAACCGAAAATCACCTTCTCCGTAGTCGGATGGGGAAACGCAGACTTGAAGGATCTATTATACTTTCCACTAGGAAACGGAGAGGACGAAAACGCCTCGTGGGAGCCCCTAGTAATTGCTCCTGATCAAATATCATCGCCCTATGCCTTTTATGGTCGGGAAGATGCTCCTAAAACTCTTGAGATCTACCACCAAGCACAAAGCTATGAGGATAGTGAAGGAGAAATAGTCGACGTTGAGGAAAGTACAAGAAAACTCGTAGGGACAGCTACCTTTCCGGAAAACACGAAAGAAGTACTTCTGTTAATTACGTCTAGCGGGGATGCAATCCAAAGCTACCCCATGCCTTTCGACGAGAAAACAAACCCCTTAGGTAGCTACGCTTTCATATCGCGAAGCAAAAAAGACTACGGCATTCGCTTTGGAAGCACGAGTTTTAATCTCGATTCCGGGAAAAAGCACCTAGCATTTGGAAAGGCAGACAAAAACGGAGACATGTTTTTGCAAGTTTTTGACGTCTCCGACAGGAACAACCCAAGGCAAAGAGCAACGAAACTTTTCTTCGATATTCCCACAGCCAGAGGCATGGTATGGATTTCCGACAGGAACGATCTCCCGTCTATTCATAAAATCATGGATTTTGCAGAAGATGAGGATGAATTACCAACAGGTATTCAACAGGTGCCAAAGAAGACCGACAAGCCTCCCGCCATATCTATCGAACGACCATCCATCTCTCCAAGGGTCACCACTCCTCAACCAAAGGGCAACTAACTTTTCCTCGATAATTTCATGTCTCCCGTTGTGTTATTGTTGATCGGGATCGGAGCAGTCCTTGGGGGGATTCTTTGGTTGAGGTTGCATGCCTTTCTCGCCCTTACCTTGGCTGCCTTTGTCGTAGGTTTTTTGACGCCACGGGAAAATCTTCTGCACCATTGGGAAGTTGAGAAAAAGGAGTCGATCGAAGTCGCCGGCAAACTGGCTGATCAATCCGTTGGAAAAAGAATAGCAGAGGGCTTTGGACGCACCTGCGCCAAGGTAGGACTAATCATCGCCATGGCCGCGATTATCGGAACTTGCCTGCTGGAAAGCGGAGCCGCCGATCGCATCGTGCGTTCGGCTCTTAAACTGTGTGGGGAGAAACGCGCTCCTTATGCCCTTTCGGGCAGCAGCTTCATCTTGGGGATACCTGTCTTCTTCGACACCGTATTTTACCTCATGATACCCTTGGCGAAAGCTTTGGCTTCACGCACAGGGAAGAACTACTTGCTGTACGTCTTGGCCATCATCGCGGGAGGCTCGATGACGCATTCGCTCGTACCACCTACGCCGGGACCGTTGCTGGTCGCCGGAGAACTGGGAGTGGACTTGGGAGAAATGATAATAGGTGGATTGACGGTCGGCATCTTCGGCATGATGGGCGGTTTCGTCTATGCGCGCTGGGCGAACAATCGATGGCCCATGGACGTGCGAGGAAGCGAGGATTTGACGACCGAGGACCTCAAGACCATGGCCAACCGCACCGATGACGAACTGCCCAACCTTTGGCTTTCCCTCGCCCCTACCCTCGTCCCTGTGATTCTGATCGCGGGCTACTCCTTGATCAAACAGGTCTTTGGCGACGAACCAAGCGAAGGACAACAGGAACTGCTTTCCGTTTTGGCCGCCTTGGGCGACAAGAACCTTGCCCTGACTCTAGGGGCCGGAATGGCCTTGTGGTTACTTACGAAATCCGGGGCGAAGAAGGGGAAAGAATTGGTGGATGCCATTCGCAAGTCCCTCGGCAGCGCCGGGTCCATCATACTCATAACCGGAATGGGAGGAGCTTTTGGCGGCATTCTCCAACAAACAGGCATTGGTTCGGAGGTAAGCGCATGGGTCGATGGTTCCGGGATGGGGCTAACGGGAATCTTGCTAATCGCGTTTTTCGTCACCGTGGTGATTCGAATTGCTCAGGGCTCGGCCACTGTCGCCATGATTACCGCTGTGGGTATCGTGGGAGGCATCATAGAACCGAACGGTGAATATTGGATTGGCTACGTGGCGCTTGCCATCGGATGCGGGGCAAAACCTTTTCCATGGATGAACGACAGTGGTTTTTGGGTAGTGGGTCGCCTCGCCGGCTTCACCGAGGGAGAAACCCTCAAAACCTTTTCCTGCATCATCAGCCTTCTGGGAATCATCGGCATTGCCGTAACTCTTCTGTTGGCGAACCTGTGGCCCCACTTCATCTTCTAGACAGTGGACTGAAGAAAAAGTTCAAGGCGGTTTCGAAAATTCCGTTTGAGCCTTTAGATTGGCGAGACAGTCGAATATCGTTAATGAATGCCCACGATTAAATAATCAACGATGCGCATAACTGATCTACGAATTCATTCCATCGCCATGGCCGATCCTCCGCTGAGGAGTTCCTACGGTCTGCACCAACCCTACGCGCTCCGCAACGTCATTGAACTTGAAAGTGAGGACGGTGTCGTCGGCATCGCCGAAACATACGGGGGCGAAGAGCCGGCTACGGCTCTGGAAAATCTTAGAGACCGCGTAGTGCAAGCAAACCCCTGGAGGTTATTGGGAGATCTTATTCCATTAATCGAGGGTGGAGCTTCGGGCATGGAAAGATCTCAGACTCACCATGTCCCCGGAGAAAATCCTCTGGATGCCGATGCAAGAAGCTATGCTGCGATAGAGACTGCTTGTCTAGACCTAATAGGGAAGACATTGGAGGTCCCTGTTTGTGACCTGATAGGTGGCAGGGTGCGCGATGCAGTTTCATTTTCCGCTTACCCTTTCTATAAACACGGCGGTGGCGGCGGAGAAGGCGACGATGTCAGGGACGACGAGTACGGTGAAGCCCTAACCCCCGAGCAATTGGTTGGGCAGGTCAGGCAAATGGTAGATCGTTATGGTTTCAAGGACATCAAGTTCAAGGCGGGCGTGCTAGATCCTGAAATTGAGGTAGAGACCATAAAACAACTCCGTCGGGAGTTAGGTCCCGACATACCACTCCGCATCGATCCGAACTGCGCATGGTCAATCGACACATCGGTCAAGGTAGGTCTAGCCCTCGCTAATGAACTATCAAACGGAGGTTATCTCGAAGACCCCACCGCAGGGCTTGACGGCATGGCCGAGGTTCGCAAACGTTTACTGACCGAAGGAGTAGACATTCCGCTCGCCAGTAACGTTTCGGTCACCTCGTTCGGGGATCTGCCCGAGGCCGTAAAGCAGGATGCCGTACAGATCGTACTATGTGATCACCACTACTGGGGAGGCATGCGACAAGTCCAACATCTCGCAAAGACCTGCCAAACCTTTGGCATCGGCTTATCTATGCACTCCAACAGTCACCTCGGCATTTCGCTGTTGGCCATGAGCCAGGTCGCGGCAGCCACTCAGCACCTCTCCTACGCTTGCGATACTCACTACCCGTGGCAATCGGAACAAGACGAGATCGCAGACGGCGGGCGAATTACAATCAGTAACGGAGAAGTTTTGATACCTGAAAGCGGAGGACTTGGAGCAACATTGGACTACGACCAAATCGCCCGAGGCAAGGAATTGTATCGCTCAATTCCATATCGAAAACGGGACGACGAAGCGGAAATGCAAAAATACGTAGACCCCGACTGGAAGCGAATTTTGCCCCGTTGGTAAAAACATTTACCTGAACCACAAAGAATTTTGCTTGTCCCTGACACATGGCAAGCTCCATAGATTTTAGAACTATTTAAACAAAATGTCCGACCAACCGTTCAGCGAACTTATTCCCGAGGGAGTCATAGGCTTCCCAGTAACACCTTTTCATGCCGACTACGCTCTGAACCTAGAGGGATTCAAAAACAATCTAGAAGTCATACTTCAAGAACCATTTACTACGTTCGTTGCCGCGGGCGGCACGGGCGAAATGTATTCCCTCGACCGCGAGGAATATGTCTCAGTCGTACAATCTGCAGTAAACGTAACGGAAGGACGGATGCCGATAATTGCAGGCGTCGGTTACGGATCACGCATTGCCGTAAGCATGGCTACCGAGGCGGCCAAATCGGGCGCCGCCGCTTTGCTCATTCTGCCCCCCTACTATCCAAACCCCGCATTCAAAGGCCTAGTTGCCTACTGTAAAGCCATTGGCAATGCA
>JABHOU010000510.1 GCA_018695085.1 Opitutia bacterium
AAATGGACGGCAAGTTGGATGAGGAATTCTGGACAGCCTACAACTACCCCCGAAAGCTTCGTGAATTTCGCACGAAGGGGAAACCCAAGAACGAGACGCTGTTCATGGCCAGGTGGTGGAATGGCAGCCTGTATTTCGGGATTCGATGTGAATTCGATCCCACAACGCCACCGGTCATCGGTTCCCAAAAAAATCACGATCCAGCAATTTGGCAGGGCGAGCATTTGGAGTTGCTCATCGAAACGAACAAGAACTCCTATTATCAGATCGTCGTTAACCCGTCTGGATCCGTGATCGACCTCGATCGCGGAGTTCCCTTACGACAAAGGAAGGCCTACGAATGGTCTTCGCAGGCGGAAGCGGCGACGCACTTGGGCAAGGATTTTTGGTCCGCGGAAATCCGTCTGCCCGTCACTTCATCGGACGAAGACCCCTTGCATCAAATGATAGGCGACCAGCCCTTTGAAGCCCTCGCGAGTGGAAAAGGGACGAGCCTGCCCTGGTATTTCAACCTGTTCCGAAAACGATCGGGCATCAAGGAAGTGGAAACGAGCTCTTTCTCTCCCATCGGGAAGGACACCAAGTCCTTTCACCAACCCAGGCAATTCGCCCGGATTTACGTTCGTTGAGAAAACCTAGAATTTTTTGCGCATGACGAGATGGGGAAGGCCCACCTCAGTGAAGGAATCTCCCTCAGTATCGTAGCCCAACTTCTCATAGAAGCCCCGGGCCGTCTCGCGGGCATGCAGAACGATTTCTTCACAGCCTCTCCCCTGAGCGAAAGATTCAGCATAGTTCACGAGTTCCCTCCCGAACCCCTTACATTGAAGATTCTCCCGCACCGCCAATTGGCGCATCTTGATACATCCTTCATCTAATGGCTTGAGCACAAGGCAGGCCACAAGTTGGACTCCATCCCTCAAGGCAAAGTGGAAGGACTCCTTCTCCCCGGCCAGTTCCGTAGGGTCGTAGGACAGGCCAAGTGATTTGCGCAGGACCTCATCACGCAGGGCCACCGTCTCCTCGTATTCCCCCGAACCATGCTCAATTAAGTCGGGCATGCCTCCCTTTCTTTTCTCTCAGCTACGAAGCAAACCGTCTCTACAAGCCTAGCCAATTCATGGAACGGGTTGGATTGAAATGGACAAAGGCACGCTGAAATCATCTGATGACCCCTACCGCCTATGAAAACCTTACTCAAGATATTCCCTCTTTTTTTCCTTCCGATCTTCCTCTCGGCCAAGCCAGAAAAGATTGCCCTGCGGAAGATAGACGGGGCCGCGAACAAGGAAGGAGCCTGGATCCATCTTCATCGACCGGCCAAGCCCAACGGCGCGGCAGCCATAATCTGCCCGGGCGGAGGCTATGGCATGCAGGTCATGGGCGCTGAGGGTCATGGCATCGCCCAATGGCTCAACGGGCACGGCATAACCGGAGTGGTGCTCCAGTATCGTCTGCCCAAGGGTCGTTCCTTCGTTCCTCTCGAGGATGCCCAACGGGCCATCCGCCTAGTCCGTCAGCGGGCCAAGGAATGGAAGATCGATGCAAACAAGGTGGGTGTCTTTGGCTTTTCCGCAGGCGGACACTTGGCCTCCACCGCCGCCACCCATTTCCCCAAGGCAGGAGGACCACCCGCGAAGAACCCCTTTGACCGGATATCCTGCCGACCCGACTTTGCCGTTTTGGTCTACCCCGTGGTGTCGATGGGCAAACACACTCACCGCGGTTCCAAGCGCAACCTGCTCGGAATCAACCCCGACCCCAAAATGGTAGAGCTCTTCTCCAACGAAAAACAAGTGACCAAAGAAACCCCGCCCATCTTCCTAGCCCATGCGGTCAACGACCGGCCCGTCCCGCCGGAAAACAGCCGGATGCTTTTCGCCGCCCTGCAAAAAAACAAGGTTCCCTCCGAATACCTCGAGCTACCCAATGGCGGACATGGGCTAAACGGCTACAAAGGCCCAAGCTGGGATGCCTGGCAGAAAGGCTCGCTTGAGTGGTTAAGGAAAATCAAGATGATTCCCAACCCAACCAAACGGTAAAGCCATGAAAAAAATCCAGCCTACTCGCCGATCCTTTCTCAAGACAACCTTGGCAACTGGTGTGGCTCCGAACATTTTGCCCTCCGGGTTGTTCGGGGCAGATGCCCCCAGCAAGAAGATCACGGTCGGTTGCATCGGTGTCGGCGGACACGGGACGGGACACAACCTCCGGGCCTACCTCAAGCAAGCTGACGCCCGGGTGGTGATGGTTTGCGACGTGGACTCCAAGCGCATGGAAAGGGCCAAGAAGATGGTCGATTCCTTCTACCGCGAATCTGGTAAAGGATGTGCCACGACGAGGGATTTCAGGGAAGTGTTGGCCCGCCCGGACATCGATGCGGTGATGATCTCGACCCCCG
>JABHOU010000037.1 GCA_018695085.1 Opitutia bacterium
CGCGCAACATACGAGAGCGATCGCCCACATTGACCAACAACCACTTGGGAGTGACGGCATAGGAGAGCTCAATGCCAACGCCTTCCGTTCCTCGCATGGATCTTATAGTCACCCCCTTGTGTTCACGATCCTTAAACAATTCGGAACCGGGTGCAAGCGAACCCAACATCGTACGGAGGGATCGATCGAAAACTTCTGAGTCGCGGAGCGAAATGGCGTAAAACTCGCTCATCGGCAAGTCGTCCGGATCGTCCAACTCCTCGAGATCCAATGGCTTAAGGTCTGAAAAAGTAACGAGTTCTTCACCAAGTGCACCAAGAATATCCTTGCGAACGTTCACGCCCGCCTTGGTTTCAAATGCTTGTATCTGGGAATTGACCAAAAGGTGGAGAGCCGGGCTAACCTTACGCAAGATTTCCTCCACCACCGACCAAACCGCCCCGATATCGTAACGGGCGACACTGGCAGTAGCAGCACCAGTCGGTACAAAAGAAACCAAGGGAGCATCGCCCTCGGGAAGACGCATTAATTTAAGCAAGCCTTCGCGCTTACCCATGAAAATCGCGGAACCGATCTCCATTCCATTCTCGTCGAAATCCATGCCCATGCCCAAGCATTCTAGTGCTTCAAGACCCAAAGCGTTGATAATGCCTTTGGTCGTAACGCCAAACGGGTTTTCAGGAATCTCCATGTCTTCAGACTCCCCCATAAAGTCAAACAAGTCGGAAAGACCTCGAAAATTGAGAAAGAACCGGACATCACCTTCTCCTATTTCCTCAAACGCCTCACGATAATCGGGATTCTGAACGATTCCACCGGAAGGATCGTCAGCGAGGCTTTCGACCAAGTTCTCAATTGCATCACGACCACCGCCAATACCGAAAACTCCATCCACGACAAATAGACCCATGCGTGTTTCTTCGTCTTCTGCGTTCTTGGAATCCCATAAATAGAAGACACTCTCCTCGGCAATTTTTTCCTGCTCCACAAGCATGTGCCCTCCTGAATCATTAACTTCTTTCTCAAGCCATTGCATAAATTCGTTCAAGTCTTCGGGGGTCATTTCGGTCTCAGCTAGAAGTATAACTTCCGGCAAACCATGCTCGTCATCATCGTCGACCTCCAACATGTTCTCGACTCCTCCAAACGCGAATGCCACTTGGCCTGAAAACTGTTCGCCAAACTCCACCATTCTATCGAAGAACTCTCGGGAAGGACCATTCTTGGGATTCTCGGGAAAAGCCTTTGATAATCGTTCGCGAAGCTTCTCAACTCCGGAATGGTCCCAAATCTTGCCCAAAGGCCCTTTCTTCAGATCCGTTTGAAGTTTGCTTAAATCGTCGATTTCCATGGTGACCCAAGCACTCTCGGGCAGATATTCGGCAAGCCTGACCTTGGCGGACAGAAGAGAGGGAAGGATTAATATAAGTAAAGCTAGCGCGAATTGTTTCATGTTCGAAATGTGAAAAGTTTTAACGAGGAGGGGAATTGTAACGGAATCCTGCGTTGGGATTGCGTGGATCGAAAGCAAAAGCGTCACGGTTCTGAAGAAAAGTCTTCAAACTGCGTACGGGAATAGCGAAGCCTAGACCTTCAGCACCTGTAGACACAATTTTCAAATTATTTACCCCGACCACTTCACCACGGTAATTAAACAACGGACCGCCCGAGTTCCCAGGGTTTATCTCAGCTGTGGTCTGTACATGTAAACGCGACTGGATGATACGGTTTCGCAGACTGACAATCCCCTCGGAAACACTTCTTTCGAGACCTAGAGGATTACCGATAGCGAAGACGCGATCGCCTTGACGCAGTTCCTCGGAACGACCAAGTGGAACGGAGGGAAACGTTTTACCCGTAGCTCCCTCGATCTTGAGTAAAGCCAAGTCCACGTTGCCCCCTGTGGCGACGATGCGAACGTTGTCGTAGTTGTCCTTGATCAGCTCAGTCTCGGTGTGCCGAAAGATAGTTACTGAAATCTTGCGTTCACCCGCGATAACATGATCGTTGGTGATCAAGTAGCCTTCGGGATGAATCAAAAAACCAGACCCCAAGCCAACCGGAGTTCGTACCATTACAACGGATTCACCGAGGCGGGCTACCAGTTCTCTAAGCGGTCTCTCTCTAGAGTTCGTGGCTTCCTTGAAAAGAGAGGCTCCAAATACGTTGCTCCCCCCCACGCCCTTGCCGGGTTGCTTGTCAATCGACGCGATTTCCGAGCGGGGCACGGTCAATACAGTAAAACCAAGATCCAACACAAGGTGATCCGGGCTATCTTTGAGCAATCGTCCACTAACCGAGGAACCCGACTTCAAGCTCAACTCAGTTTCATCTACAGCAAGAAGGCAGAAACAGGGGCAAGCCAGTATTATGAAAAATGAGATTAAACGAGAATACATTGGACAATTTTAAAATGCCCTTGCTAAGAGTAGCGAGGACAAAAAAAGCAAGCGACTTATTAGAACTGGGGATAAAAGAAACTGACTTGAGAACAGTTTCCCATGTTCGCGCCATGAAGGGCTTGTGGCTTCGCTCCAACTCCTTCGGTGTCCAAAATCATTAATCCGGTCGAGCCACTTTTGGATCGCGAAGTGAAAACGATATGGCGACCGTCGTTCAACCAACAGGGTTGCATCCCATCATTAGAACCTGAAGTCAAAAATCGACTCTTTCTCTCTTGACCGTCAAACAGAGCGATTTGAAATCCTCCACTCACTGCAGCGGTAAAGGCAATCTTGCTCGAATCACGAGGGTTCCAAGAAGCCTCCGTGCAGTGTGAGCTAAGGTTTGTGGGAATTCGAGACAAGGCACCCGTGTTCAGAGACACTTCGTAGAGTTGAGGCTTCCCCCGGGTATCGGATGTAACAATCATGCGTTTGCCATCCGGAGACCAGCATGGTCCAGACTCATTGCTTCTGTTTTTGGTTACACGTTTTGGCCGGGCAGTGGGAGCGGAGGCTAGCCAAAGTTCGGGATTTCCCGTAACTGAAAGAATAAATGCCACTTGTCCGGTTATGGGATTCTGAGAAGCCCGGAGGTTGTTACCCTTGTATTTAGCAACCGTCGTGATTCGGCCATCAGGCAAATTAAGCAAAAAAACATTATTGAAGGTATGACGGTTGCTGGTGAAGAAAATCCCACGACCATCCCTGCTCCAACTGGCATTGTAGGTGAGTTTCTTAAAATTCGTCTTGGACTGAACCGAAGAAAGAAGAGCATTACCCAAATATATCTCTTTGCTGCCGGAACGGTCGGAAATCAAAGAGTATTTCCCTGAGAAAAAGCCGGGGATCTTCAGGGTTTGGGAAACTGCCCCATCACAAGCTCGTAACATCGCAGCTTGTTGATCGACACCAGAATAGGCCTGAGTAAAAACTGCCCTACGAGGCTTACCCGATGATACGCGAAGAGACACTTGAGTCGGACCGGCAGCCTTAAATTCAAAGGAGTGGTGACCTTGCGTGCTCGCAACCATTTTATAGCCACCATGCAACCTGAAGGCAGCACGGGCAAGTTTTGCTAGTCCCGGCGAAGTGTTACCGAAATCTACAAATAATTGTTTACGAGCTAAAGCCGTTTCAATCGGAGGCAATTCAATCACGCCACCTCCGCGACCAGAGGGAGATTGTCCCTCAACCGGGGAAGTAGCAATGACAACCGCTAAAATTAAACCGACTTCCCAACACAATTTACCGAAAAAACCAGATTTCATAACTAAACTCATTCTGTCCAAACATCCGAAGCCGCAAGATTAAAACGACTTCACTTCGAATTTTGACCGGATTGGGTGCAAAAACGCTCAATTTTTATGGGCGATTTCGTTTGCAGGTCATTGCGTTACTCACATGATCTTTCCCCTTTTCAGCATGGACAAAGAAACACTTTTAAGCTCATTAGAAAAAGTCAAATACCCTGGGTTCAGTAGAGATATCGTTTCCTTTGGTCTGGTTCGTGAAGCATCTTTTGAAAATGGAGTAGCAGCCGTCACCTTGGAATTGACCTCAAGTGATTCAACTATTCCGGCACAGCTAAAAAAGGAAACCGAAGAAGCCTTGAGCTCCATCGATGGAGTGGAGGAAGTACAAGTGAGCGTGGTGGTCAAGAAGGGCCAAGGGTCGAGTTCGAACCAGTCATCAAGCGCCAACGAGGGAGATGGAGTCTCAAACAGACCCTTGCCCGAAGTGAAATACATTGTAGCGATTGCAAGTGGCAAAGGAGGAGTGGGCAAGTCTACCGTAACGGTAAACTTAGCTTGCGCTTTCGAAAAACTTCTACGCGAGAACAATGAGTCTTTCGACGGTGTTGGAATAATGGACTGCGACGTGTATGGTCCTTCCGTCCCACTGTTGATCGGTGCATCCGAAAGGCCCGAAGTTATTGGCGACAACCTAATTCAGCCCGTAGAGAACTTCGGAGTGAAGGTTATCTCGATGGGGTTACTTGTCGACGAAGAGGCTCCCGTCGTTTGGCGAGGTCCCATGGTCATGAAAACTATCCAACAATTCGCGAGTAACGTGTCTTGGGGAAAACTGGACCTTATGCTGATCGACCTACCTCCAGGAACCGGCGATGCCCAACTTTCCCTTGCCCAAACCCTCCCCTTGAATGGTGCCGTCATCGTGACCACACCACAAAAAGCTGCCGTGGACGTGGCTCGCAGAGGAGCTCGCATGTTTGAAAAGGTAAGCGTACCTTTGCTAGGAGTGGTAGAAAACATGAGCTTTCTGGCCGACGAGGAAACGGGGACCAAAAGATACATCTTCGGAAAAGGTGGCGGACCGGCTACTGCGGAAGCTCTGGAAACCCCATTCCTTGGGGAAATTGCCTTGGACGAAAGGATTCGATTAGGGGGAGACAATGGTATACCGGTTGTCGTTTCAAACGCGGATGGCCCCTCAGCTAAATCCATCCAGAAAATCGCAGAAAAGCTTTGGGCCACTCTGACTGCAGACTAGGTGCTTCCTGACAGTCGAAAAGAAACGAATCCAAATCAGGCGTGGATGCTTTCTAGCTAAAGTCTCGGCATATTTCGCCGAGACTAGGAAATAGGACTATTAGCTTTTAATTTCCTTGTGCAAAGTATGCCTGCGCAGATGGCGATTATACTTCTTCTTCTCAACGGGCTCCGTCTGGAGCTTCTTATTGCGAGAAGAAACATATCGTGAAGGAGGCTTGCCCTCTTTGCGCGCCTCGGTGCATTCAAGTATAACGGTATCTCTAGCCATGATTTGAGTTAAGCTAGATTAACTTGATACTCACCGCAATGCAAAAGACGCAAAAGCTTAGTAGTTGCAAACCGGCAAATCCTCGAATAGATTTAAGTTACTAACCTTATTAGAATTATGGAGATGGACCCATCTAATTCCGCAGATGCCTTGACAGCAGCCGAAACGGCTAGACGGGATATGCAGCTTCGTCGCGACGATCAACCCGAAAACGAAGTGCCTGAAAACGGCGTAGATAGCTCAGTAAAAGTCACTCAAGCACCCGAACCGATTGAACTAACAGGCGAACTGGCTTCCCAGCTTGGCGACAA
>JABHOU010000036.1 GCA_018695085.1 Opitutia bacterium
CTCGCCAATCAGCATAGGGGCATACGCCATACCTAAATGACCGCCGGTCAGATAAGTGTGATCAGGCGGCGCGGCGCCGCCACCGAATTTCTGCAACCATACGTGGCCGGGAATACTGGCGTTTGACGGACGCAACTTGGTTACCATGGCTCCAAACGAAGGGTCATCCGCTGCAGGTTGATCCTTGCCGGCCAGCAACATCGAGTTTGCTTTTTTGTGCTCCGACACCGTGTGCGTCATCGAACGGATGACCGCGTACTCCTCCGACAATTTGGCCAGATTCGGCATCAGTTCGCAGACATGAAATCCCGGAGTGGCGGTTTGGATCGGTTTATATGGTCCACGAATTTCCTGCGGTGCATCAGGTTTCATGTCCCATGAGTCGAGTTGGCTCAGTCCGCCATACTGGTGGATGAAGATGCAGGATTTGGCGGGACCGTCCGCTTTTTGCAGTTTTTCCGCCCGCAAGAAACCGGGCAAGGACAACCCCATCGCTCCAATGCCACCCACCTGCAGCACTTGCCGTCGAGACAAAGTCTGCCGTGATTGGTGTTTGAGACAGTAGTCCTTCATGAAATTACTGAGATTCTATTAGCAGGAAACCAAGAGGGACAAATAAAAAGATGCCGTGAATCGCAGGAGAACATTCATGCCCTACAAATATTGGAAGGCTTACCCCGGCAGAGAGCCTTTGACTAGTGCACATCAATCCGTTGATGGCCGGACAGCAACGTCGCCGACTGCGTTTTCCCATGCATGGTATCCGGCTCGTTCGAGCGCCTTGGTTGCTCCCGTGGCAAAATCTTCTTTTTCCATTTGCTGCCACAAATGGTGGGATTTACCGAAAAATTCGGCGGACAAGGTGAACCCGTCCGGGAAATGCAGCAATCCGTCCGGGCCACGCTCGCAAAGCTCAAACTCCTTCAGCAATTCATCCAAGCGTCGACTGAAATCCGGCCAGAACAATGAATCCGCACGCAGGGTCCGGCTGAGGTAGGCCAACAAGGTAGCATCCAGATCGTCTTCATGAATCGAGAACCAAGGCATCAAGGAAAAAGGTCCTAAGTTATCCAAGCTGAAGACGAACTCATCCGGGTAGAGACCGTCCGACCCTTTGCGATACACCGTAATCCTCGATTCCGAAGCTATTCCGTTTGTCCCGACGATCAGGATGCCATCGTCCGCAAGAAGTTTGCCCGCCTGCATGAGCATTTGCTTTCGGGTCTCGAGGTCAAAGTAGACCAAGACGTTCATACAACGGATGACTTGGGCAGGAGGGAGCTCGAGTTCACCGAGACCCGCTTTGACGAAGGTGAGATTGTTGGTCTCAAAATCGCGGAGGTGGTGGCAAATCAGTTTGTTTCCATCTTTTTCAGCGGTTTGGCTGGTTTTGCCATCCGCGTCCTTTGGCAACAAAGGTGACAGTTCCGCAAACAGATCACCAAAGTGTTCACTCGCGGCATTCGGGTTTCCGAAAATTGCCAGTCCTTTTTCGGACGGCCCCGACTGAAAATACTGCATCGTTTCTGCTTGATCGATGCATGCGTAATTCCCGTGACTGTCGTAGAGAACGTATTCGGTAAATGAACGGTCTACCCCGATGACCTGCCAGTTTGGAAGCTCACGAGCGGTGTCAACTGCGGTCAAGGGAGGAAACCCGCATCCCAGGTCGACGAAAGCATTGGGTTCTTTCCCAGCCGTGATATCTAGAGTCGCAACGTAGTCATCCAGTTTCTTGTGGCGTCCCGGCAAGGTGATGGGCGGAATTCGGCCACCCCACACGCCGGGCAAGACATTCGGAATAATCACGGAAGCCCAATGGAGAAGCACCGGGTTGAACTCGCTTGCAGAATATCCGGAGCGTTTCATCAGGGTCAGCATGCGCCTGATGAAATCCTGAGCATAAGGCTTGAGCTGCGGGAAGAAAAAGGTGGCTTCCAAATGCTCCGGCAAGGAAGTGCCCAGAACATGCTCGACCAAGGCGTCAAAAGACTCCTCCTTCATTGCATTCCTTTGTTAGATCACTTGGACGCGTTGGATAACTTTCCGCCCGAGCTCAAACATAAAAATCAACTGGCCACTGCTTGGCGATAGGACTCGACTTCCCAGTTCTCGATGAATTCGCGGGCCCGATCGCTCATGTACTCGAGTCCACCGAACGCTTGGGACAGTTTCATCACCTGAGCGCCGTCCTGGGCAAAGAGCAGAGCCAGTCCGGCGTTCTTTTCCGTGACTCCGAGTCCATATACACGATCGCCATGAACCACCACCTTGGGGGCAAAACCGTGCTTGGCCCGATAATTGTCGGCATTTTCCTGGGTCAGTTCGTCCGTAAAGGGATAAGCCCGGGCATAGACCAGATGATCGGGGGTGATGGGTCCGGGCACGCACTCGAACAAGCCCGAAGAGGCGATGAATTGGGCATCTTCTCCGAAGAGCTGCCGGATCTTCGATTCGGTTTCCGGATCCTGCCCTGTTTCCTCGATCCCCAGATCCTCGTTTACGCCCAAGGAGTCGTACTCGGTCCGCAAGGGATCGATCACGCCAGCGTAGAGCGAACGTATTTCCTCGGCAGTGTCACCCGAAACGAAAATGCCGTGGTTCTTGAGCATGATGAGCTTGGGAACTCCCCCATGCTCCGCCTTGTATTGGTCGATGCGCCCCTTCAACTCCATGCACAAAGTATAGCCGGCATCAATGTACTCGACCCAGAGGGCATCGGGGAAAAGCCGCTTGCTGACAGCCTCGCCATCCTTGGCGCAAGTCATTCCGTTGACCAACAGGGCGTGCGTATGGACCACGAACTTGGTCTCGAGAATATTGTGCAGGGGCGCTTCCACCGAGGGACGACCGGCATCGTTGCGCACGGCCTCCCCCATGAAGTTCTTAACCAGTTCCTCGCGGGCATGGGACTCGGCGGGGGTCTCTACGTCATAGAGCTCGTTGACCTTGGCCCGATCAAGGGTCACAAAAGTCTCTTCCGTCAAGCCAGCCAACGTGGTACCCGAAGGCTTCACCCACAAGGTGGTCTCGTTCTTGAAGGAGGTGTTGCCTCCCCCACCCTTCACATAGTTCGGGGTTCCAAACTCGTGCGACAGTTCCACAATTATCTTCAAGTCGTTCATTTCTTCTTGGGTCATTCGCGTTACCATTTTGAATGAAGTAGAACTGCCGGTGGGTGTTCCCCATGGCAACAGCGAACCACGAAGCCATTGCCTTAATTAGAACTTGCTGAGCTCAGCTCTTTGTTTCCGGATGTTTTGAGAATGCCTTCCGAAAGGCTGATCTTGCTATTCAAGTGAAAGCTCGAGGGACTCGACCAAAGGCTTGGAGGCATTGGCAGTGGCATCAGTCAGCTTGAGTTCGACTTGGAAGCCGAAGCCTGCCGGCAAATCGGAAAAATCGAGCTGGGCAGGAGTTTTGCTGACCTGCTTGGAGAAGCCCTTGACGTAGTCATAACTTTCCTTGGCTTCCTGCCATTTGCTCCATTGGTCTGCCTTGCCGTCCTTGTTGGTGTCCACGCCCACACGAGCCTCCACCTTTTCCACCCATGGACCAGGGCTGACGTAATCCTTGGAAG
>JABHOU010000034.1 GCA_018695085.1 Opitutia bacterium
CCATGAAGCTTTACTTTGCGGGGGCTATCCGCGGCGGGCGACAGGACGCCTCGACCTACCACGCTATGATCGCCCATCTTCAGACCCATGCCGAGGTACTGACCGAGCACGTCGGCAACAAAGCACTTAGCGACGGAGGCGAACATAATCTGTCGGACGATCAAATCCATGCCCGTGACGTCGCTTGGCTGAAAGACTGTGACGCTGTGGTCGCCGAAGTGACCGCCCCCTCCCTTGGCGTTGGCTACGAACTGGGGATCGCGGAAAAACTGGGCAAGCCGGTCCTTTGCCTCTTCGACGCAGGCAATCGCGACTACCGCCTCTCAGCCATGCTCTCGGGTAACCCAAGGGTGACCGTGGTCCGCTACCAAGAGTTGAAAGGTGCCATGGAGACTATTGATTTATTTATTGAACAAAACAGGTGATTCAACTCATTGCTCAGCAAACCCTATGAGACAATCATTAGCAACCGTCACTCGACTGCTTTTATTAGCCGGTCTTTTTCTTTCCCTAGATGGATGGGCCCACGACGAGTATAGAAACGGCCCCACCTTCAGGCATTCCTTGACCACGGAGAAAAAGCCGAGGGCGGTGAAGAAGCTCAATAAAGCCCAACCCGTTCAGTTCAGGGCGGGAGTCGCCTGCATTGACATGACTCCCACGGTGTTCCCCATCCAGCTGCGTTCGGGCAAATCCAATTACGTGCATGATCCCCTTCATGTGCGGGCAGTGGCATTCCAAAGAGGTGAAGGACGGGCCGTCATCTGCCTTATCGACGCCATCGGGATCGGAAGGGACATGTCCGACCTTGCCAAGACGAGGGCCGCAGAAAAGACCGGATGGAAGCCGGAAGAAATGCTGATTTGCGCCACCCACACCCACACCGCCCCCAAAGGTGGCGAAGGGACGCCGGGCAAAGAGGCTTACGAGAAGCTCAAGCACGACAAGTTGGAGGAAGCCATCGTGAAAGCCATTCAAGCTCTTCAACCGGCCAGGGTCGGCTTCGGTTCCGACGAGGAACCGAGTGAAGTGCGCAACCGGCGTTGGTTCCTGAAGGAAGGAACCATGCCTCCCAACCCCCTTGGCGAACAGGACCAAGTCAAGACCAACGCAGGTCGCAACGACTTAATCAAGCCGGCCGGTCCGACCGACCCCGAAATATGCGTCATCGACGTCCGCACCACCCGCAACAAGCCCCTTGCTCTCATTGCCAACTATGCTCTTCACTACGTCGGGGGCATCCCCAAGGTGAAGGAGGAAGACGGACGCTTGGTAGGAATGGCATCAGCCGACTACTTCGGCGAGTTCTCCAGGATCATGCCCTACCGGATCGGCGGAAGTAATCCACCTGAAGATTTTGTAGCCCTCATGACCAACGGGGCCAGTGGAGACATTAACAACTTGGTCTTTACCGGGACCCGGGCTCCTCGCTCCCCCTTCGAGCAAGTGCGCATCGTCGCCTCCAAGGCTGCGGATACTGCCTGGCGGGCGGTAAAGAAGATCGAGAACTACGACGACAAGCCCATCGTCGCCGTTCTCCAGCGCGAAGTCGACCTGCCCTACCGCAAGCCGGCCAAGAGAGAAATCATTCTCGCCGAGAGTCTGCTTAAGAAAAGTTCCAAGGAAAGAAACGAGATCAACAAACGGACCACCTCCGTGGCCAACCGGGTGATCGAATATTCCGGCCCCGAGCACCCCGAAACCGAACCCGTCCTCATTCAGGCGGTAAGAATCGGGGAACAAGCCATCGTCAGCATGCCCTTCGAGGTCCTCGTTGAAATCGGGCTCGAAATCAAGAAGAAGAGCCCCATCGAGCGGACCTTCCTGATTTCGATGGCCAACGGGGGCTACGGATATCTTCCTCCGCCCAACCAGCACAAACTCGGAGGCTACGAGACCTGGTTGGGTACCTCGCGCTTTCAGCCCCAGTCTTCCGACTTGCTCATCAAGCAACTCTTGGAGATGCTCGAGGATCTGAAAAAATTGAAATGAAAAAAGTACTCATCATCGTGGGGGACGCATCGGAAACGGTCGACACCCTCTACCCTTTTTATCGTCTCCAGGAGGCGGGCATCGAGCCAGTCGTGGCTGCCCCCGAAAAGAGAACCTACCAGATGGTCATGCACGAAGTGAAGCCGGGCTGGACCATCACCAAGGAATGGGAGGGTTATACCATCGAGGCCAAGATCGCCTTCAAGGACGTCGTGGGATCCGAGTATGCCGGTATCTTTTTTTCCGGCGGACGGGCCCCCGAGTACATTCGGGAGGACCCCGACCTCATCCGCATCACCCAATATTTCTTCGACAAAAACCTGCCGATTGCCAGCGTCTGCCATGGGGTTGAAATCCCCGCCCGGGCCGATCGTGTCATGGGGCGGCGCATGGCCACCGTGCCCAAGTGCAAGTTCGACCTCGAGATTTGCGGGGGAACCTTCGTCGACGAACCCTGCGTGGTCGATGGCAACTTGGTCAGTGGACGTACCTTCCACGACAACGGCCATTACTTTGGCAAGTTTATCGAGTTGCTGGAAGAACAAGGCTGATCACTTCAGGTTTTACAAACGCAATCCATGTGAAACGGACCCTTCTTCTCATCGGATATTTGTTCGCGCTGCTTTCGACGTTGGATGGGGACGACCTGCGCTTCGCTAAAATCTTCACCGACCATTGCGTCCTGCAACGTGAAAGGCCCGTGCCCGTTTGGGGATGGTCCGGACCAAACACCCAAGTAAAAGTCGAGTTCGGCGGACAAACGAAAAACACCACCGCCGATGAATCAGGTAAATGGATGATCAAACTCGATGCCATGAAGGCGAATGCTCGAGGACAAGAGTTGAAAGTGACCGTGGGCGGCTCTTCCATCAGCTTGAAGGATATCCTCGTGGGAGAAGTATGGCTGGCATCCGGCCAGTCCAACATGGGATTCAGCATTCCCAAGTCCACCCACGCCGAGGAAGCGCGCAAGCTCATCCCCCACCCTACGCTGCGTCGCTTCAAGGTCGGCCCCTATATCGCGGATGAGCCCCTTGCAGACATCGGAGCTGACGGAGCGTTTCAGCATCCGCGCTGGCGTATGGGCGACGATGGACAATGGCGGACGGTCGACAACGAGAGGTTTGGACTCGACTGGATCAGTGCCGTTGCGGCGTGGTTTGCCCACGAGGTACGCATTTCGCAGGATGTGCCAGTTGGGTTGATTGAGTCGAATTTCGGCGGCTCGAAACTTTATTGCTGGATGCCACGCGAGTCCCTTGATCACAGCCCGGAATTCACCCGCGACGTCATCGAGCTTTACCGTGTTCAAAAAGCGAAGTGGGACGAATCTTACGCAGCCTGGGAAGCCGATCCGAATCGCGATCCCGACAAACCACCCACCGAACCATGGAGGCTCTCCTGTCTCTACAACGCGATGATTGCACCGGTGACGCCGTACGCGATGCGTGGCGTGATTTGGTATCAGGGCGAATCCAACCAAGGAAGGGCCGAGGCGTATCGGCGACAGTTTCCCGCCATGGTAACGGCCTGGCGGAAGTCTTTTCAGAAAGACGACTTGGCGTTTTTAGCCGTGCAACTCCCCGCCTTCGGCAAGGTCCGGAACTGGCCGAGGAGCGCGTGGTCCGAAATGCGCGAATCCATTGCCCTCTTGGAAAAATCCCTTCCATACACCGCAACCGTCGTCTCCACTGACTGCGGTCTGCCCGATGAAATCCATCCGCCGCTCAAAAAACCGATCGGTCAACGGCTGGCCCTCGCCGCCCGGGCAAAGGTTTACGGTGCAAAGGGTCTGGTATGGAGTGAACCGAGGCCAAGCATGATCACTTTCTTGGAAAACGGTGCTTTGATCAATTTCGATCAAAATCTCGTGACCAAGGATGGACAACGGGAAGTCAAAGGCTTCTCCTTGGCGGGTCTCGATCAAAAATTCCACCCAGCCGAGGCGAGCATACAATGGGGACGCTACGCATTGGTCACTTCCGAGAAAGTAAAGGAACCCATTGCAGTGCGTTATGCCTGGCAGGACAGTCCGATCTCCAACCTGCAGAACAAGGAAGGCATGCCCGTGGGTACCTTTCGCAGCGACGTTTGGGAACTGCAGACTCAAGCCAGCATCACGACCCCGCTGGTGCTCAAGAAAAGCGGTACTCCAAAGAAACCCGAAGTGTTTGATGGTCAGGGCATGCTCATTGACCTTGGTACGAGAGTCAGTGATCACGACTGGATCATGGATGGTGACCTGTGGACCTCCCAATCTGATTTTCTTAAAAGCCACGGGTGCGAACCCCGAATCGCCGGACAAACCGCCGGGCTATTCATCGGGGAAATACCCATCACCATTCCCCGTGATCATAAAGCGGAAAAGGGTCGACCCGATCTGAAATCAAAATGCTACTTCCCTCCCGAAAAGCTCAAGCCGGGAGAAATGGGATATGCAAAGGACGGATCCCTCTACTTCCGCTGGCCCAAGGGATTCAAGCCAGGCAAAGCGATCGGAGCGGACCGCAATCGATTCAAACCTATCATTTTACCTGCCAAAAAGGGAGTGAATGGCGTATCCATCGCCTGTTCCAATATCATCATCCGTAACCTGACCGTGAAATATGCCGGGAACGACGGTTTCAACATTCACGGGGACCGCCGGGGTATCCGCTTGGAAAACGTCAGAGCCCTATCCTGCGCCGACGAAGGAATCAGCGCCCATGAGACCACTGAAATGGAAGTGTTTGATTCCGAAATCGCATGGAACGGATCCATCTCCGGCGGAGTCACCGACGTCAACGATGCGGTGACCACCTACCGCAACTGCATCGTTCACGACAATGCGGGAGCCGCCTTTTCCTTCACCGGCAAATTCCACCGCGTCTACGACTCCCTGATCTACAACGAGGACAGAGCCTTCCAAGTGAGTAAGGAAGTTGATTTCGAGGAGAAGGGAAACAAGATCAAATAGAGATGAAATCGGCATCATGGCTTTGCATTTCGGTGCTTCTGGGAGTTGGTCTGCTTAATGGCGCCGTAAACGAGCGTCGGCTCTCCCACTGGGCTTGGCAACCGTTGCAAGGGACAGAAGGGTCCTCAGCGCGAAGCGTTGATTCCTTCATCGAGGAAAAGCTAAAGAAGAACGGTCTAAAGGTTTCCCAGGAAGCCGACCAGCGTACCCTAATTCGCCGCCTCACCCACGACCTGCATGGTCTTCCTCCCACCCCGGAAGCAGTGGATGCTTTTCTAGCCGACAAAAGCTTCGATGCTCATGAGAAACTGGTAGACCGCTTGCTTGATCATCCCAGGTTCGGTGAACGCATGGCCCAGCACTGGCTTGATCTGGCTCATTATGCAGACACTCATGGATTCGAACGGGACAAGCGCAGGCCGAACGCATGGCGATACCGCGACTACGTCATCAAGTCTTTTAACGAGGACAAACCCTACCTTCGCTTCCTTAAGGAGCAGATTGCCGGAGACGTAATCTGGCCTGAGGATGCGGACGCCAACGTCGCCACAGGATTTCTCGCCGCCGGGCCCTGGGATTTCGTGGGACAAGTGGAGACCAAAAGCCCCGTCCTGCGCCGCTCGGCCAGGGCTCTCGACTTGGACGACATGGCGACTCAGGTCTTCACTTCGACTCAAGCCGTTACGCTCAACTGCGCCCGTTGTCACGATCACAAGCTCGATCCCATCTCACAGGAGGAATATTTTAGGGTAAGCGCTGTCTTTGCGGGAAACAGAAGGGATGACCGCACGATCAGCGAGGCCGGTCTCAAGGCCTACGAAAAGGAAAAACGACGCCTAACCAAAGAACTCGACGATGCTCAGTTCGAACTTGCCCAGTCGTTAGGTGATGGACTCGATCTGGCCGATATCGTGGGCGGTGGGAACGGCACGGGCAACGGCGCCAAGGGACATGGCCTGGATCCACGAAGCGCCAAAGTACAGACCCGGCATTTCGGAGGCTTGGGGAACGTCGCAACCAACAAATTCAATCCATCTCCTTTTGATTTTGTTGATGGTGTTTTTATTGCGGATGGAAAAGGGGGCTCTGCCAAGATCCCGGTCAGTTCGACCGGTTTGAGCGTCACCGGCCTGCCTAAAACATCCGGGAATGCATGGGACATGATTCGGAACGGGCCCGTGGCCAGCCAGCATTCCACCAAGTTGGGTGGGATCGATTTCAAGGATGCCAACCAATCCCTCCTTGGCATTCACGCCAACGCGGGGATCACCTTCTCTCTGGATGCCTTTCGAAAAGCCCTTGATCAGGCAGAACTCCGTTTCACGGCACAGGTCGGTTATTTCGGGGCAGGCGGAAATTTTCGAGCCAGCGCTTGGGTGGTCATCGATGGGAAGATCGAGGAGTCCTTCAAAAAGATCACCCGAACGGATGGACTTCAATCAATCGATTTGGCGATTTCGGCAGACAGTCAATTCCTTACCCTCATTTCCACCGACGGGGAAAACGGGTATTCGATGGATCAGGTTGGTTTTGGAAATCCAATGATTTCTCCAGCGTCTCCCAAAAATGCAAAACCACAAGAACTTGCCCGCATCGAAGAATTGAGGGACTCGGTTCGGAAACTCCGCAACCAGCTTGAAAAACTGGGTACGCCTCCCAAATTTTATGGCGTGGTCAAGACCAAGACGATGGAATCCATACGTATTCAGGAACGCGGAGAACCTGAAAGTCCGGTCGGTGAACCGCTCGCACCGGGCGCCTTGGCCGCCCTGCAAATGCTCGACCCAGAGCTTACCGACATCAAGGCCACCGAAACCAAGCGTCGTCTCGCCCTGGCAAACTGGATCACCCATGAAAACAACCCCCTCACTTACCGAGTAATCGCCAACCGTCTCTGGCAGTGGACTTTCGGACATGGTCTCGTCACCACGCCGAGCGACTTCGGTTTCGGGGGGGATCGCCCATCCCACCCTGAACTCCTCGACTGGATGGCAAATCGGCTCAGGGAAAACAAGGGTTCCCTCAAGTCACTCATCCGCGAAATCGTCCTGAGCAAAACCTACCGTCAGCAATCAATTTTCTCCGATCAAAACCCGGGAGTTCGCAAGGACACCGCCAACCGCCTGCTCTGGCGGCAAAACCCGAGACGCATGGATGCGGAAACCATTCGCGATTCGGTCCTTCTGGTCAGCGGCAAGCTCAACGATCAACGGGGCGGCCCCGGATTCGAGGACTTTGCCTACAAGGAAGCCTATGCTCCTGAGTACAATTACATCACGGCGGACAGCCCCAAACTTTGGAGGCGGAGCATCTACCGCTTCGTTGTCCGCACGACCCCCAACCGGTTCATGACCACCTTGGACTGCCCGGACCCCGCCAACTTCACCCCCAAAAGGCTTAACACCACTACGCCCCTTCAGTCTCTCGCTCTTTACAACAACGACTTCATGCTCCGCCAGGCCCGCTACCTCGCCGCGCGGATCGAAAAGGCTGCGGGCCCCAATTTTAAGAAGCTAGTCGAGCAAGCCTTCCGTCTTATCTTCAACCGCCTACCAAACCAAGAGGAAATGAAAATCTCCAAGTCTGTGGTCGCGAGGGACGGACTCTTCGTCCTCTGCCGATCCCTCATCAACTCAAACGAATTTTTCTATTTCGACTAACGGCCAAAACTTTTGTTTTTGCACAGTGCTCTGCCTTGAAATGATTATCCCGAAACCGAAGAAAAAACTGCCATGAAAAGAAGAGAATGCCTCACTCGCATGCTCGCCGGAACCGGCTTGTTCACACCCTTGGTCAAGGGGCGAAGCTCAAGCGACTTCTCTCTCCGCTATATTTTGTCTTCGGCCCTTTACGGTGATCTTCCTCTCGATCAAGTCCTCGCTCAGGTCAAGGCATCCGGGGCTTCAGGTATTGATATTTGGCGGAAAGTACATGCAACCCATCGTGAACAAATTTCCACCATGGGGGATGAAGCTTTTCAGGGGTTGTTAAAGAAGCAAAACACACGGATGCACATTTCCACTTGCTATCCTCTTGGACCATTTGGTCTGGATCAAGAGATTGCGTGGGTAAAGAAGAATGGTGGCAAGATGACGGTCTGCGCAACGAGATCAATGGGCAAAGTGAACCCCGAAGGAGAGCAGGCCAAAATTCAGGTGAAGGCCTTTTTTGAAATGCTAAAACCACATTTGGAAGTTGCGCAAAAGCATGGAGTCTTAATGGCCTTTGAAAACCACGGGAATGCCATGCTCCATAGTCCGGACTCCATGCGTTACTTTGCTGAATTCAATCCTGACCCCAGGCACGTCGGAATCGCCTTTGCTCCCCATCATCTGCAAAGTTTTGGCAATGACATGCCTGCCAAGATGATCTCTGAGTTGGGAAATGAACATATCCCTTTTATCTATTTTCAGGAGTACGGAATTGGAAGTAAGAAACGGGTGGATAAAGAAACTGAATTGGAGCAACTTCCCGGTCGCGGCACCCTCGATTACATTCCGATCGTAAAAGCGCTGAAAAAGATTAACTTTACCGGCCTGGCTGAGATTTTCATGCATCCGACTCCACGTGGTATCCCTATGTTACCGACAGCCAAAGCGATTAC
>JABHOU010000033.1 GCA_018695085.1 Opitutia bacterium
CGGACTGATTCCATCGTGCCGTCGAAAAGAACTTCGGCTCCCTTGGGGGCTTTCAATCCGACGTCCTTGCCCTTATCGTATCCCTTTTGTTCTTCGGGCTTTTTCCCTGCGTGAAGGACTCCTGCCAAGGCAAGAAGGGCGATCGAATAAATTTTAAATCTAGGTGAGATCGTTATCATTGTTTTTCGTTTGGGTTATTAGTTTTTGTCAACCGTTCCCCGTTCCTCATGCATCTTGATCAAGGGGGTGGAGCGTTAAAGTTGAGTGCCACGGAAATTAATACAGTTCTTCTATTTAATTCAAAGATACAATAAAGGATCATCAATTCGAGCGAATCTTCATCGTGCAATAGGGATCAGGCGGGACGGTTTTGCCTACCTTGTCAACTGGATGAGTATAAAGATATTTCCAAACCTCTTTCCAGCGCCCGTCCCGAACCACGATACCATGAGCTTTGTTGGCATTTCCATCGACGTCGAAGTCGGTAATCAGACGCCTCGAGTTTCCGAAAGGAGACTTGGTTTTCTCGACGTTCACCAAAGGACCGAACTTTGCCAACCCGAGCATTTGCCAGGATCGGCAATAGTGATCAGCTGTCCATCCCTTGTCGAGAATATGGGTGAAACCGAAGTACCGGTTGGCGGGGGTGGCGGATGGCAAGCTTTGCCAGGATTCCAACTGATCACGCGGACCGGAAAACGCCACCACGCGGGCGACCTTTTGATGCTTGGCAAAACGGGCCGAGGTGGTTGAGCCATGGGAAATGCCCGAAAGTATGACCTTGTCCCAAAGTAGATCCGTTCGTTTCTCGTTAAGAAAGCGATTCCATTCCCCTTGTGGATTTTCTTTAACCAACCATTTGACGAATTCAAGGGAGCGGGCAGCCAAGCCATCAGGCTTGGGAATCTTGACGAGCGGACTATGGTCCTCCCCGGTGGCAGCCTCCAATCGGATGCTACCCAAGCACTCTCCGGTATCGTGCATTTCCTTGGGAACGGTAGAAAACCAACGATTGGCATAGTGGGGTTGGATCAGGTGCAGCCCCAAACCGCTCAAGTACTTGGAGAGTTCACCGTTGTAACTCATCAACCAAATCACCAAACGGTCACGGGACGACACACGGGTGTCTACGATGGCGTGCTGTAAATCCTGATGCTTCCCCTTGACCTCGGCAAAGGTGAAATTGAGCTCGGGATGTTCCTTGGCCAGTAGGTTGATCTCGCTCGCACGAACAGAGGTTTCGTGAAGTTTGCTGGCTTGGGCGAGTAAGGCCGCTCCAAGCAGGAGCAGGGAAGCAATAAAAGAGATTTTCATTGGAGCGAAGAAAAGGGTCACGATCGCTTCACTTCAATGACGTCAATTTCCAGATCGGCCCCTTCGGATCCCTTGAGCTTGATCTCGAGAGATTTGATGACGCCTTTCCAATGCGCATTGCCATTCAGCGGAACCCGAACCTCCTTGAATTGCTTACCGGCGGGAACTTTCATGACGGAACCAAGGGACTTGCCATTGGCCAGGGCTTCGATCTCGACCGGTACATCTGCCCTTAACTTGAGGAGCAAAGCTTGGTCGGATCCGTTGGGTTTGATCTTGAGTCCCTTGCGCAAGAGGGAACCGGGTTTGCCGGGAAGACGGAATTGCAGAAAACCCTGAAAGCCGGCGATATTGTCGCGTATCCCTATTCCCTGCCACCCTTCGGTCTGCCAACCGCCACAATCAAATTCATAGGCGAGGCGGCCGTCCAGCGGGTCCCGACCGTTGATTTTTTCCCACTTGTCGGACAGTCCGTCGCCGTCATTGTCTTCGCGGTTGATTTCGTATTCCGGATTCACCCCGCGTCCACCTTGCCAATCGTCCCCATTATGACGGAGGGCATTGGGTGATTCTTCGCCCTCTCCCCGGTCGCCCTTGGTCAGCCATTCGTCAAGAAGCTTACGGTGACGATTGAGTTCCTTGGTGAATTTGGGATCGCCAACCAGGTTGTTCACCTGAGCGGAGTCCTTCGATACGTCGTAGAATTCCTCCTTGGGACGCTCCCCGAAGTAAATCTTTTTGAGGTCTTCGGAAAGTTTGCCTGCGGTATAGAGTTGCTTGAGGTTTTTTACGTAGTCCTGACGGTCCCGGTACTGGGGTTGAAGCA
>JABHOU010000597.1 GCA_018695085.1 Opitutia bacterium
CTCTTTACTTCTTTGCGGACTCTCGCAATGTCACTTGATTGAATAGCACTTGCCTTGTTTCCGAATGAATTGCGGGTAAAGGTGAGAACGGCTGCAATTTCATCGTCCTTGAGAAGATACTCGAAAGGCGTCATAGGTACTTGTCCCGGATATTTTCTGCCGTTCACCTCGATCGGACCCATCAATCCCTTGAGGGTAAGCTTGATTAGCCGGTCGGGGTCGCCTGTCACCCAAGAGGATTTAACCAATGGAGGAAGACCTGAGTCAGGCAAACCCTTCCCATTCGACTGATGGCAAGTAACGCAATGTGCTTCACGATTGTAAATTTCAGCGCCATGAACGAACAGCTTGGCGTCTTTTTCCGACAAATATTTCGGCGGTGTTACCTTGTCTTTGCCCGCTTCGGGGGGAGCAGGAGCGTTTTCGAGAACACCCTTTGAGTAATCATAGGTTTGCTTGTACTGCTTGTGAATCTCCTTGCTCTCGGCAGCAGTCAAGATCTCCAATCCGGTTTTTCTATTTAAGAAGGAGGCTGCAACGACTGCCTCCATTCTTACCCGGCCATGCGAATCGTTTGCCGCGTTCAAGAGCATTTTTTTGCGGTTCACGAAAAACGGATTCTTGTCCATGTTGAAACGAAGCACGCGAACGGCTGCAGCCCGGATTCGGTGGTCGGATGATTCGAGAAGCTTCCGCAGGAGACCAAAGTCCGTTTGCTTGGCGCCCCAAGTTACCCACAAAGCCTCTAACTTGAGTCTTTCGTCTGCTTCATTGGGCAATGCGTCAACCCACTTCAAGGTAGCCTTAACAACCTCCTTTGAATTGCGTCCCCGAAGCTCGCGGCGAGTCCGGTAGCGCGAGCGGTATTCTGGAAGCTTGAGGTTCTCAAGGAGCTGTGGGATGGAGGCTCCGTCGATATTGGCCGGCTTGACGAGAGGTCGGGACGGGTAGGTAACACGATAAATACGCCCGTGCACATGGTCGCGATTGGGGTCGCGAGCACTGTGTTGCATATGTCCGATCAAGGCGTTTTGCCAATCGACCACATAGAGAGAACCGTCGGGTGCGAATTCCAAGTCGGTGGGACGAAAGTTCAAATCTTTTGACACGATCAAGTCCTGCCTGAATTCGGTACTGAACCCAGGGTCTTCGTCAATCATCCTGTGTTGCTTGGTACCGAGGAAGCCGATGTTGTTGTTGATCAATACGTCGCCTTGAACTTCATCAGGAAAGTGTCTGCTGGATACGAACTCCACCCCGGAAGTCGGGCGAACTTGGTTGGACTTCAATATACTGGGAGCTTTCATATTGGCACCGTATCGTGCCTTGACCATGCCGGGCAGCATCCAGGAAAAACTCGTTCCGGAAGTATGTAGAAAAAGATCTTGTCCGTAGTCGTTGAAAGCCAAACCCCATGGGTTGGGAATGCTGAATTGAGAATAGCGAAGGATGGTCTTTTTTTGAGGACTGTAGCGGAAGAAACCTCCGTTCGTTGCCCTTTGAGGACCGAAGGCAGACTCGACGTTGCTGTGCAGGAACACTCCTTCGCACATGATGAACGCACCCGATGGGTCGGCGCAAAAAGCGGAGATGGCATGGTGGGTGTCGTGGTCGTCGAACCCGGAGAGCATGACTTCGCGCTCGTCGTAACGGTCGTCCCCGTCGGTATCGCGCAAGCGGATAAGGCTGCCGCTTTGTGAAACGTAGACACCGTCGTGCGAGATCTCAAAGCCGATCGGTATGTGGAGGTCATCTGCGAAATTAATCTGCTTGTCCGCCTTGCCGTCGTTATCGGTATCCTCGAAAATGATGAGTTTGTCCTTGGGGAGAGGGTCGCCAATCCGGTAGTGCGGATAACTCGCCATCGTCGATACCCAAAGTCTTCCTTTGTTGTCGAAAGCCATTTGCACGGGGTTGGCCAAGTCTGGGAAACGCTCCTCGTCGGCAAACAATTCGATCTTGTAGCCTTTCGCCACTTGAATTCTGCCTTCGGCTTCAGGGCCGGGAACATAATCGAGATACCCGTTTTTACCGTTCTTGTTGTTGGGTACGTAGTTTGTCTGAACGGCGGGCAACTTAGATGTCTTAGCGTCTTCCTTGGCTATGTCGAATTTTTGTCCTTTGACCGCGGCCCAAATGGCTTGGTCGCGAATTACGGTATATTCACGGGTCTTTTTAAGTTCGTAGGGATAGTTTTTGGGGCCGAAAGGATTGTAACGGCGACCATAGACATGGACGCCGTTTGGAACTTTGTAGTCGTTCAGCCAAAAGTAGTTTTTGTGCATGACGGCTTTGTGCACGGCGGTTCGAAACTTGGATGCGGGTTTCACCTTTTGGAAAAGAGCGTCGGCCAGAAAGACGGAAAGTTTGCGGTACCCCAAGTCGTTCAGAAGCGCTCCGTCGACGGTATGGGGCTTGCCTTCGGCATACCAATTGTTGGAGGGACTGAAGGCGTCGACGAACAAAACCTCGTTTTGCTTGGCAACCTGACGCATCGCCTCCACGTAAAGGATGAGGTTGGCGTTTTGCCTGGAACCGGAAGTTACGCCGACCATCGGTTGGAGGGCGGTCGGGGATACGAGGGCAAGCTTGGGAGCAGTCCGACCGTTGTACTTCTGGGCGAGGGTATGCTTAAGGAAGGCATCAAGTTCCTTCTTGAAGCGGTCCAACTCACGTTTGCCGTCAAAAGAAGAGTTGAAACCGAAGAAGGCAAGCACGACGTCTGACTCCAACCGGGTGAGCCATTGATCGGGTGACTCGAAGTGACCTTTGGGCCCGGAGTTTGCCTGCAACTTTTTATTGATCAGTTCCTTTGCTCCGGGAAAGGCATACTGGGCATGTTGTTCGCGTCCGGGATGGGGACGGAATCCGGGGGTGTTACCTTCGTCGCATAGATTGCGGATGGTAAGGTTCAAGGCAGAAAAGCGCAGATGCAGTTCCGTCTCGAAATGACCATAATGGACCATTCGGGAACCCATGCCAGAGCCTAAGAGGGTTACACGGTCTCCCTTCTTGAGTTCAATCGAAGCATGAAGGCTGGCGGCAGTCGTAAAAAGGAAGATGAGTGAAATAAGCGGGCGAATGAGATTCAGGTCCATGATGAAAATCGTTTGTTTAGAGAAAAAAGCAGAATTTTACTTATGCTTGAAATATAGCGTTTCTCAAATGTAATTTCTGCCGAAAGAGTAAAATTAGTCATTATGATTATCAGAAACCCCTTACAGTGTTGTCTGAGTGCGAAAATTGCTCGAAAACAATTTTCTCATTTTAGGCGATCATTGGTTTTACGACATGTCCGTGGACGTCGGTTAGTCGAAAGTAGCGACCTTGATATTTGAAAGTTAATCGCTCATGGTCGATTCCCAAAAGATGCAGAATGGTAGCATGAAAATCATGTATGTGAACGCCGTTTTCGTCGATGTTGTATGAGTAATCGTCGGACTGCCCGAATGTCAGTCCGCCTTTTACGCCGCCACCGGCAAACCAAGTCGAGAAATTACGGGGGTGGTGGTCGCGTCCGAAATTGTTGGCGTTGAATTTGCCCTGACAGTAATTCGTTCGTCCGAATTCCCCGCCCCAGATGACCAACGTATCTTTAAGCAATCCCCGCTGCTTCAAGTCTGCGACCAAGGCATAGGATGCTTGATCGGTTTCCTTGCATTGACGCTTGATGCCGCCGGGCAGTCCGCCATGTTGGTCCCAACCGGGGTGATAAAGTTGAATGAAACGCACGCCTTTTTCCGCTAACCTTCGGGCAAGCAGGCAGTTGGCGGCAAAGCTTCCGGGTTTCCGAGCATCTTCTCCATACAGCTTGAAGGTGGAGTCAGGTTCCCTTGCGAGATCGGTCACCTCGGGGATGGACGATTGCATGCGGAAGCCCATCTCGTACTGAGCGATACGCGTTTCCAGTCCGGGGTCGCCCGTCTTTTCCAGTTGGATCTCGTGTAGCTCCTTGAGCCGGTCCAACATTTTCCTCCGTCCTTCCGTGGATACGCCTTTAGGGCGGTTCAGGTAGAGAATCGCGTCCTTGTCCGCGCGGAGGCGCGTCCCCGCATGCTTGCCAGGCAAAAAACCACTTCCCCAAAGTCGGGAAACCAAGGGCTGACCTCCTTTGTTTTTGGTTACGAGAGTAACGAAGTTTGGCAAGTTATCGTTCATTGAGCCCAACCCATGGGAGAGCCAAGCACCCATGCTGGGCCGACCAGGGAATTGAGAACCGGTCTGCATGAAGGTTACCCCCGGGCCATGGTTGATTGCTTCGGTGTACATGGAATTCACGATGCACATATCGTCCGCGGCTTTCGCCGTGTTAGGAAGGAGTTCGCTAATCCATTGACCGCTCATTCCGTGCTGGGAAAACTTGAAGGGCGAACCGACGAGTGGCAGGCTTGCTTGGTTTCCCGACATTCCGGTCAAGCGTTGTCCCTTGCGGATGGAGTCGGGCAGTTCCTTGCCGGTTTCCTCTTTCAATCGCGGCTTATGATCAAAGAGATCGATTTGAGAGGGCCCTCCGGATTGAAACAAATAAATCACTCGCTTGGCCTTGGCGGGATGGTGCAACCCATTTCCCGATTCCGCATGCAGCATATTGGCTAGGGCCAATCCTCCCAATCCTCCACCAAAGCGGCTGAGGAAGGTTCTGCGGTCAAGCCCGACGGGAGATTCGAATCCAGTGCAGATGGTTGAAGGTTTCATAGTGATGTAAGAACTTATCGTTTTGATAAGTTGGCATCGAAATTCATGAGAGCCGAAACCAGGATGGTGACGGCGGCGAAGTAAGATGGATCATCCGTTTGAACTTTGTACTCTCCTGTTTGAAGAGGTTTGTTAGCAAGAAACTCTTTGGCCTTGGTAGAATCGAAGAAGAACGCTTTTTGTTCGGCCAGTAATTGCTTGAGGATTTTGAACTCCTCCTCCTCCGGTTTTCGACTGGTGAGAAGACGGAAGGCATGAGCCACGAGTTCACCGTCTTTTTGCTTTCCAAACTTTTCGACCAGTTTGTGAGCGGTTGCCCGGGCTGCTTCCAAAAATTGCGGACCGTTGAGCAAGACCAGAGATTGCGAGGCAGAGTCCGTATGCTCCCGACGAACCATGCAGACGTCTTTCTTGGAAGAATCGAAGGTCATCATAACCGGAGAAGGAGCCGTTCTTTTCCAAAACGTGTAAAGGCTTCTGCGGTAGACGTGGGGAGCCCTGTCTGGATTGATCGGCTTGAAAGAAACCTTGAGGTCGTAAGGTCTGACTCCCGGACCTCCCACTTTTCGCTGGAGCAAACCACTGGCCGCCAAAGCGGAATCTCGGATCATTTCAGCGGGAAGCCGGTAAGTAGGTGCTCTTGAAAGGAGAAGGTTTTCGGGGTCCAATTCGAGGGCGGCTGGTGTGAAGTGGCTTTTCTGACGATATGTTGAAGAGAGAACCATTTTCTTAAAGAGTTGCCTGAGGTCCCATCCAGAATCTATAAAGTCCCGGGCCAACCAGTCGAGCAGTTCGGGGTGGGTGGGAGGCTTGCCCTGGCTTCCGAAGTCCTCCGAAGTCGAAACCAAGCCGCGCCCGAAGATCATTTGCCAATACCGGTTGACAGTGACTCGTGCGAGCAGGGGGTGGTCGGGCGAGGTAAGCCAACGGGCCAATCCCAAACGGTTTTCAATTGGCGATTTTTCTTCACTTGGGAGAAAGTCGGGCGTTTCCGCCGTCACGATTGCCTTGCGGTCGGAATACAAACCGCGGTTGAGGATATGTGTCTCCCTGTTCCCGTGCATTTCCTTCATCACCATGATTTCGGTCAGGCGTTGGCGCTGATTGCCGAACGCTTGACGGTCGGTCACCAAGGCATTTTTTTGAGTGCGGTAGGGTTCGTATTTGGATTCCAGGAAGAGTTTATATTCATCTTCAGGACTCAACTCTTTTGCCTTCCCGGCAAGAATGGCAACCTCCGAGCTGGGCAAGGACCGGTCGTAAAGGTAAAATTCATCTAGCATTCCATTTTTGAAGCCGCGATCTCTCATCCTTTGAGCAAAGGCGAGAAAGGGTGAACCTCCTCCGGTTATTTCACGGGTCAAGTGGTCCTTAACCACTTCGACAGCGGCCAATTTTCCGTTTTCGTACAGTTTCAAACCTTTCGCCTTACTCGATCCGTCGTAGCTAAGGCCGATGTGAGTCCACTGGTTTAAGGGAAGTTTCTTTTTTGATCGGATACGGATGGCATTACCTGGCCAGAAATGAATCAGGGCAGGAGAAAGTTTGCCATCTTCGAGCAATATTTCGTAACCCCTGCTGGCTGCATCGGTCCATGCTTGGGAACGGCGTACGATGACCGCACGGTCAAGTAACTGGGTAGGCTTGAGCCAAAAGGCCATGCCGAAGGATTGATGCCGGTTGAAGTCACCGAATCCGGAAGGAAAGCTCAACGCATCGTCTCCGCTGAACCGGATCCCCCTCCCATGTTTTCCATCTGCCTCCTTGTTATTCCCATTGGTGTTGGCGGATTTGGATGGATTGGCGGCGTTTGGAATGAGATTCCCTTTGCGATCATCAAACGAAAGGTAGGCGACCGGACTACCGAACCTATGAGCTTCTCTTTGGATCTTCCATTTGTTCATTAAGAAGTCTTCGACCTTTTGGATATCCATATCGGGCAATGCCCGGTTGTAGACGAGCAGTTCTCCGATTTCCCCATCCCAATTGTATTTGCCATCGAATCCACGATCCTTACCCACTCTGCTTGCCGTCACGTCCCCCGACGTTCTGAGCGAGACCACGGATAAGCGAGAGGGGTAACCGGATGAGGCGTTGCCCGCAATACCGTTGATCCGCAAGTTTCCATTGCGGATGTTTTCATGAGTGTGTTGCGGATGCCAGAATTTTGAACCGTTCGAATAAAAGTGATGAACCGAAGGATGACTCAGGGGCGATCCGGAATTGCCCGCCTTTTTGCTCAGTAGCCAGAAAACGGTTCGTATGTCCTTGAGCTCCCTCCACTCGTGGTAATCGTTCTTGGAGGACTCGTATTTCATGACCGAAAACCCGCTTGCCTTGTGGGGGATGATTTTCGGGGAACCAAACCTCTTGGCGTGATTTTCATTTCCACTAAGGTCAAGCCAAGTTTCTTCCGACGAATTGAGGTCAGCCGCGTCGAGCCAAAGAGAGGGCTTCAGCTTATTGGGTGTCCAGTTTGCCTCGGGATTCTTTCCGAGTGTGGAGGCTTCGGTGAAGAAAACCGCCAACCCCATCGTGTCCTGCTTGGAGGAATCCTTGAACTTCTCGAAGGCTTTTCTTGCCTCGACGGATTGGGCGATTTCGGCAAGTTTTCTTTCCGCCACTTTGATCTTTTCATCGCTCGGCAAGTCGCCGAGTTCCAACGTCGGCGTAGGTACGGATCCCGTGAAGTAGGAGTAGAGCCCTGCCTCATCGATATTATTGAAGTACGCGGACAAGGAATAATAATCTTTTTGGGTGATCGGGTCGTACTTGTGGTCGTGGCATCGTGAGCACTCGAAGGTCAATCCGAGGAACGCCGTGCCGAAGGTATGAACCCGGTCCGCAACATACTCGATGCGAAATTCTTCCGGCACGCTGCCGCCTTCCACTTTTTGGGAGTGCAATCGGTTGAAACAGGTGGCGAGGATTTGGTCCTGGGTGGCATCGGGAAGCAGGTCCCCGGCGATTTGCTCGGTGACGAACAGGTCATAGGAGAGGTTCTTGCGAAAAGCCTGGATGACCCAGTCGCGCCACGGCCAGACGTGGCGGTTGCGGTCCTGTTGGTAGCCGTAGGTGTCGGCATAGCGGGCGACGTCGAGCCACTCGGAGGTCATTCGCTCGGCGTATGCATCGCTATCCAGCAGGCGGTCGACTGCCTGTTGACGTGCCTTTGGATCCTTGTCTGCTAGAAAGGCGTCCAGTTCCTCCAAGGTGGGAGGCAGACCAGTCAGGTCGAAGGTCGCCCTTCGCAGCCAAGTGGCCTTATCGGTCTCCTCGCTTGGGGAGAGGTTCGTTCCCTCCAGTCGGTTGGCGATGAAGTGATCGATTGGGTTACGCGAAGAAGGGTGTTTGCTCTGGGGGACTGGGACTTTTTCGGGAAGGGGTTCGAATGCCCAATGCTTTTGGTACTTTCCTCCCTCGGAAATCCATTGGTCGAGAAGCTCTTTTTCCTTCTTCGTGAGAGGAAGCTTTGCCTTGGGAGGAGGCATAATTTCATCCAATTCGTCGCTGCGGATTCTCCAGTACATTTCGGAGTCCTCCAGCTTGCCGGGAACCAAGGCAATTACACCGCCATGCGACTTGGTGGCATTCTCGAATGAATCCAGCCTCAGTTTCGATTTTTGGTTCTTCGCATCCGGGCCATGGCACTTGAAGCACTTGTCCGACAGAATCGGTCGAATTTGCTGGTTAAAGTCAATTTCCGACATGAGCGGAACATGGCAAAGCATCAAGGTGGAAAGTATATTGCGAAGAGACATTCTTCCCTATTCAAATAGACAGACGGATCATGAAGCCAAATAGAAACTTCTAAGAGACAAAAAGTGCTTACGACAAAACAGGCCTTACTACATGTCCATGTATATCCGTGAGCCTGTAATCTCTTCCCTGGAACCTGTGAGTGAGCTTCTTGTGATCGACTCCTAGCAAATGCATGATGGTGGCGTTAAGGTCGTGAACGTGCACGGGATCCTCGGTAATATTGTAACCGTAGTCATCCGTTGCACCAAGTGAGAACCCCTTTTTGACTCCGGCTCCAGCCAGGAAGATGGAGAAACAACGAGGGTGGTGGTCGCGGCCGTAATTGGTCGGCGTCGACTTGCCTTGAGAATAAACTGTTCTGCCGAACTCCCCGCCCCAGACGATCAGCGTATCATCAAGCAAACCGCGCTGACGCAGGTCGGCGATCAAGGCAGCGGTCGGTTGGTCCGTATCGCGGCACTGCCCCTTCACTGCATTCGGGAGTCCCCCGTGATGATCCCAGCCCATGTGAAACAGCTGGATGCAACGAACGTCGCGCTCCGCCATGCGCCGGGCGAGCAAGCAGTTCGCTGCATAGGTTCCGGGCTTGAGAACATCCGGACCATAGCTCTCAAGAATATGTTTGGGCTCCTTGGAAACGTCGGTCAGTTCGGGCACGCTTGATTGCATGCGAAAAGCCATCTCATACTGGGAAATTCGGGAATCTATTTCGGGATCACCGACCACTTGCCGATCCTTCCGGTTCAAGCTCGCGATCTCGTCAAGCATCCCCCTCCTCATCTCACGATTGATTCCCTTTGGATCGGAAAGGTATAGAACCGGGTCTCCAGAATTTCTAAACTTTACGCCTTGGTGCTGAGTAGGCAGAAAACCGGCTCCCCACAGACGATCGTACAAGGGCTGGTCGTTGGGCCGCCCCGTGCCCCAGGAAGTCATAACGACGTATGCCGGCAAATCCTTATTCTCCGTACCCAAACCGTAACTCAACCAGGATCCTATGCTCGGACGACCGGCTAATTGATGCCCGGTCTGACAAAAGGTGATGGCCGGGTCGTGGTTGATCGCCTCGGTATGCATCGACTTGATGAAGCACAATTCATCCGCCTCTTTGGACAAATGAGGGAGTACGTCGCTCATCCATTGTCCGGATTTTCCGCGCCGGGCGAACTTGAATATGCTAGGGGCGATGGGAAAATTCTTTTGCCCGGAAGTCATGGTCGTCAGGCGCTGGCCTCGGCGAATGGAATCAGGCAAATCCTTTCCGCGCTGTTTTTCCATAAGGGGCTTTGGATCGAACAAATCCATTTGGGATGGCGCTCCTGATTGAAACAAATAAATGACCCGCTTAGCCTTTGCGGGGAAATTCGGGAAGGTGTGTCCGGAACCGGCTAGTGCCTGTTTGGGGAGCAAACCGGCAAGAGCAGCAGTGCTCAAGGCTGCTGCGCCATTACGCAAGAAAACTCGCCGGTTGAGAAAATCCTGAGTGGAAGTCAGATCGGTTCTGGAAAGTAGAAGTTTCTTGAAGTCGTTCATCTTATTCAAAGTTCAGTCCTTGGTGATTACTCGGTCGAGATTGAGAAGGATACTGGCGGTGGCCGAGTAGGCAGCAAGTTCAGGGACAGGAAGTGAGGGATCCGGTTTCGAAGCTCCCTGTGCAATGAGAGCCTTGGCCCTCTCCTCGTCTTTCTCGAATTGATTCCTTCGACGCTCGAACCCTGACTTGAGAACCTTGAGGGTATGGGCGTCAGGCGTACGGGCAGTGACGAGACGGAATCCCGTCGCCAATCGCGAATCGACTGAGTCTCCACCCTCCTTCATCATTCGTTGAGCGAGGGCTCTGGCGGCCTCCACGTAAGTAACCTCGTTCATGAGGGCCAATGCTTGCAAAGGCGTATTCGTACGGGACCGCTTGGGCATGCAGATCTCCCGGTTAGGGGCGTCGAACAAGAGCATGGATGGGGGAGCGGCGGTACGCTTCCAGATCGTATACATGCTCCGGCGGTAGAGGCCCTCGCCCGAATCCGCCTTGTAATTCTTGAGGTTACCATAACGGTTTGTTTCCGACCACACGCCCGCCGGCATGTAGGGACGGGTGCTGGGACCTCCAATCTTCGGCACGAGCAGACCGCTTGCCGCCAGGGCCTGGTCACGCACCAACTCACCCGTCAGACGGAACCGCGGACCTCTTGCCAGCAGCCGGTTTTCCGGATCCTTGCGGTAAAGCTCCTCCGGGGCGCTCGAGCTCTGGCGGTAGGCTTGGCTCAGCATGATGAACTTGATCATACCCTTCATGTCCCATGCTTGAGAAGGGTTACCCGCTACCTTGGGCAAGACGGTAGGCTTGGCAAACTCGACCGCCAGCCAATCGAGGAGTTCGGGATGAACGGGCCAGTCCGCTTGCGAACCAAAGTTTTCCGAAGTCTTCACAATTCCAACACCAAAGAGGCGTTCCCACATCCGGTTCACCCAAACGCGAGCGGTCAAGGGATGATCACCCGAGACCAACCAACGGGCCAGCCCAAGTCGATTTAAGGGTTGGTCTCCTGCCAAAGGAGGCAAAACCGCGGGCAGTTTTCTTTCCACCTTGTCGGTCGGTTGGTCGTACTCTCCGCGAGACAGGATGAAAGCATCCTTGGGAGCCGCCTTTTCCTTCATCACCATGGTGCTGGGAAACGTGTTCTTGAAATTGTCCAGGGCCTTCTGGGCTTGGGCCACCTTGGTCTGCGCTTGGGATACTGGGTTTCGGACATTTGCCATGAAATATTTTTCCAGTTGCTTGCTATCACTTGGTTTCAGTGATCCGGGCTCCTTTCGCAGCAAGGCAGAGAGATTAGCCGGCAACCCGGGCTTGCCGTCCAGTGACTTCACATTTTCCTGCGAGTAGGAAACGCGGAAGCGCCCCATGTTGTGCTGGTTGAGGGCTTCATGAAAGAACCGGACCACGAGGTGGGCTTCCTCCGGTACCTTGGCTTGGGAATCCGCAAGGAACATGGCCTTGATCGGCTTGCGGCGGGTCGGCCCATCCACGGCCCATCCATTGCCAGGGTTCCCGTTGTTGACCATGCTGATATCCCACTTTTTCTGCGAATAGTCAGCTTCCCGTCGGGTCAGCTTTACCGGCGCGACCTTGCCTGCGCTGGGTCGAATTTCCGCTTCCACCCGTGTGAGCACGAAGTTTCCATTGCTGTATCGGCCCAGACTCTTTTGTGGCGTCCGGTCATCGGGTAGGCAGTCCAGCAAAATGCCGGCAAACATACCAGCGGGTAAGGGCGCCTGTATTTCATAAACGTCATGCGGCGGGTTCTTGCCGCTGGGAAGCCACGACCCGTCCGGTTGCCTATTGAAGGTCGCCCCGCCCTTACTCGTGACGCTCTCTCCTGCCAAAGGTATCCATGATTGCTGGGGCTTTCCGTTCGCAAGGGCCTGTCTCTCCTTGCTCATCCATTTTTCAAAGGCGGCAGTCAGGCCTGCCTTCTCGACTGATTGTGCCTTGGCCTCAGCTTCCTCCAGTTTCGCCTCCAATTCGGCTTTCCTTGTTTTATGGTCTGCGCTTGCCACCTTGATGAAGGGCATCGTGTTGAACCCGTTCTTGCCGTTGGCGGCCAAGACGCCGCTTTCGTCGTTCGAATTGAAGAAGGCAAAGAATTGATAGAATTCCTTTTGCGAGATCGGATCGTACTTGTGGTCGTGGCAACGGGCGCAGTTCATGGTCAGGGCCATCCAGGTCATGGAAGTGGTCTCCACCCGGTCGATCACCGTTTCCACGAACCACTCCTCCACGATCCTTCCACCTTCGCCGTTGAGGCGGTGGTTCCGATTGAATCCGGTCGCCACGATTTGATCACTGGTCGGGTTCGGCAACATGTCGCCGGCCAGTTGCTCGATGGTAAATTGGTCAAAAGGCAAATTCCGGTTGTAGGCGCCGATCAGCCATTCCCTCCAGAGCCACATATCCCGGCTTCCGTCGCTCTGGAACCCGTTGCTGTCCGCATAGCGGGCCAGATCCAACCATTCCAGCGCCATCCGTTCCCCGAAGTGGGTGGAGGAAAGCAAGCGGTCCAACGCCTTTTCATAGGCATCCGGGGAATCATCCTTCGCAAACGCATCCATCTCTTCGAGCGTGGGAGGTAGACCGATCAAGTCCAGGCTCGACCGCCGGAGCAAGGTCTCCTTGTCCGCCTCCTTTTTCATGCTCAACCCCTCCTCGATCAGTCGCTCGTTCAAAAAGGCATCGACCGGGTGCTTGGCATGAGCAGGTATCTCCGGGCGCTTCGGAGCGATAAAGGCCCAATGTCCTTGGTATTCGGCTCCTTGGTCGATCCATTTGCGCAGAGTCTCCTTTTGCTCATTGGTCAGGGACTTTCCGCTGTCGAGCGGAGGCATGTGGTCGTCGTCGTCCGCGGCCAGAAAGATCCTGTAGACCAGTTCGCTTTCCTTGGCACTCCCCTTGATGATCACCGGATCACCCGACTTGGCCAGTTTA
>JABHOU010000271.1 GCA_018695085.1 Opitutia bacterium
ATGAGAAGGAGGGCATAGGACGCGATATTGAAGGGCACTCCGAGAAAAATGTCTGCGCTCCTTTGGTAGAGTTGGCAGCTCAGGTTACCATCCGCGACGTAAAACTGGAAGAGCGCATGGCATGGCGGCAGGGCCATGTGCTCGAGCTCACCTGGATTCCATGCGCAAACTATATGCCGACGGCTATCCGGGTTTTTTCGTATGGTGCGGATCACTTCCTCGATCTGGTTCACGGAACCACCGTCGGGTTTGCGCCAGTCCGTCCATTGGGCACCATACACTCGGCCTAGGTTCCCTTTTTCATCCGCCCATTCGTCCCAAATGCTTACCTTGTTTTCGTGCAGGTACTGCAGATTCGTTTCTCCCTTTAGAAACCATAGAAGCTCGTGAATGATGGATCTCAGGTGCAACTTCTTCGTTGTGAGCAGAGGAAAGCCGTTCTCCAGAGAGAAGCGAGCTTGTGCCCCGAACACGGACCAAGTACCCGTTCCAGTTCGGTCGTCTCGATATACGCCATCTCTTTTGACGTCTTCCAATAAATCTAAATAGGTCTTCACTTTGTTTTCGTACCCTTTTGTAATGGCGGGATGAAGGTCATTCGGAAAGAGAAAAAGTTCGCGCCTCTAAAGTAAATGTGATTTTTTTATGTTTTGCTTATGGGGTCCAATGCTAAAGTCGTTCTATTCTCCACAGCCTTGTCTGCTGTTGTGCTTTCTTTGCACGGGCAGCAACGCCAGAATGATTTTACCAAGCGTATACGAGCTTTTGACGGCAAATTAAACGTTTTGTCCGCCAAGCGCCTTTCATCACCCAGGCTATCCTCCAATTTTAACCGGCGCATTCCTTTTAGCCAAATCCCCCAGAACTATTCTAGTTTCGGCGGAAGACGTTTCCCTATGGGAGAATCCGCAATCAAATCTCAAAAGCTCCATGAAGGAAAAACTCTTTCCTTCGATCGAGGTTTTCAGGAGCGTTCGCCGCTTTCCGGCAAGAGTGCCGCCGGAGGTGCTCTTTCGGCCCGTGCGCCCGCCGTCGCTTCCGTGGAATTTCGAGATGCCTTTTACGGCGCACTTGACAAGCGAGTGGACGAGTGGATGAACAATGTGAACAAAATGTCGATGCAGGACGTAAATCGCTATCAGTTTCGTCGTGGAAGGTCTGCCGAACCCGGGTTTCCCGTCCAGAAGGCAGGATCCCGGAATTTGCCCACCCCATCTGCCGGTAAGGGCTTGGGTTCCGGCCAGTTCCGCGGCGTGACCCCTCCACAGCCTGCTCGGACTTCCGCTGGGCAACCTTCCTACAGACTCGGTTCTCAGCGCACCAAGACTACCGTCGGAGGTGCTTCTACCACCTCGACTTCTCGCCGGACCGTTGCTCCCGCAAGCCCTCCATCGGGCTCGGGGACTTCCCCCGCGTTACGCTCCCTTCTCTTTCCTTCAAGGAATTCAGGAAGTTCCGGTTCGGGCTCGATGCCCAGACTCGGCCCCAAAAAAATCCGAGTTAACGTAAAGTAGGTGCGGCGCTTCTCGCTTGCTTCTATCTCGTCTTCTCCTATTCTTCGTTATCCTTTCTTTCAAGCACAAGAGACGGACGGCTAGCTCAGTTGGTTAGAGCGACTGGTTTACACCCAGTAGGTCACAGGTTCGAGTCCTGTGCCGTCCACCATTCTACCTTTTAAACATTACCATGCGACACGTTATCTCCGTACTAGTCGAGAATAAGTTCGGCGTTCTCGCTCGCATTGCCGGGCTTTTTAGTGGACGTGGATTTAATATAGACACCCTCAACGTCGGGCCCACTCACGTCGAGGGACGTTCTCGAATTACCGCCACGCTCAAGGGCGACGACAAGTCTCTTGATCAATGCGTCAAGCAACTCGACAAGCTCATCGACGTCATCGACATCCAGAACTTCGTCGAGGGTGAGGCCGTAGGTAGGGAGCTAGTTGTAGTGAAAGTAAAAGCCGACTCCCAATCACGACCTGAAATCACTCAGATATGCGATATCTTTCGAGGTAAGATCATCGACGTCTCTTCCGATAGCTTGATCGTCGAGGTGACGGGCAACGAGAGCAAGGTGCAGGCCTTTCTAGAGCTTATTGCCCCCTTCGGTGTCCTCGAGCAAGCTCGCACCGGTACCGTTTCCCTTCGGCGCGGTAAGCTCGATAGTTGAGCTTTTCCCACCTGTTTTTCTTTTCTATTCCAACATAAACAACCCAAACACGTCAGTTCATGCCCGCGAAAGTATATACGCAAAAAGAGGCCAAAGTTACCTCTCTCAGAAAAAAAACGCTCGCCGTGATCGGCTATGGCTCCCAAGGCCATGCCCACGCCCTAAACCTTAAGGAAAGCGGCTGCAAAGTCATCATCGGCCTTTACAAGGGCAGCAAGTCCATCAGGGTCGCTAAAAGGCACGGTTTCGAGGTCGTCGACGTGGCCGAGGCCACTCGCCAAGCAGACGTTATCATGATCGGGGTGCCCGACATGAAGCAGGCCGAGGTCTACGAAAACGAGATCAAGCCCAACTTGTCCAAGGGAAAGACACTTCTATTTACGCATGGCTTTGCCATCCATTTCGGACTTATCAAGCCTCCCCGGGGAGTCAGCGTTATCATGGTGGCCCCCAAGGGTCCCGGTCACATCGTTCGTTCCCAGTACAAGGAAGGGAAAGGCGTTCCCGCCTTGATTGCCGTTCTCAAGGGTTCCGCCAAGACTTCCAAGGACGTTGCCTTGGCTTGGGCGGCCGGAATAGGGGCTGCTCGCTCCGGTGTTCTTCAGACTTCTTTCAAGGAAGAAACCGAGACCGATCTCTTTGGCGAGCAAGCCGTACTTTGCGGTGGCGCATCCGCCCTCGTGCAGGCCGGCTTCGAGACTTTGGTGGAAGCCGGGTACGCTCCCGAGATGGCCTATTTCGAATGCTTGCACGAGCTGAAGCTCATCGTGGATCTCATGATCGAGTCGGGCATCGCCGGCATGCGTTTCTCCATATCGGAAACGGCCAAGTATGGCGACGTTTCCCGTGGCCCTCGCGTCATCAACGCCAACGTCAAGCGTTCCATGAAGACCATCCTGAAGGAAATCCAAAGCGGCAAGTTCGCCAAGGAGTGGGTCAAGGAATACCAGGCCGGGCTACCCAACTACAACAAGCTCCTCGAGGAGGGGGAAGAGCACCCGATCGAGGTTACCGGGCGCCACCTTCGCTCCCTTATGCCGTGGATCCCGAAGAAGAAC
>JABHOU010000032.1 GCA_018695085.1 Opitutia bacterium
CTTCGTCAATGGAGGGGGAACCCTTCTGTGCTTTCCCCCTGGTGCAAAAGAAGGTGCTTCAATCGACCCGATACGATGGCAACCCGCAGAAAAAGCACCCGACTCCGAGTCATCATTTCGCGTAAATTCTTGGAATGAAAACGGTGGCATTCTGGCTAATGCTTCCGATGGTACTCGCCTCCCCTTAAGTGAACTCTCCACCCAAACTCGCAGCATTCCCCTAGGC
This sequence comes from Opitutia bacterium, assembly GCA_018695085.1. GTDB lineage: Bacteria > Verrucomicrobiota > Verrucomicrobiia > Opitutales > Seribacteraceae. Next base: position 227 of record JABHOU010000032.1, read on the forward strand.
ACCGAACCTTTGGCTTATTTCACTGACGGGAAGCCCTTCCTGTCCCGCAAAATAATGGGCAAGGGAGCGATATACCTCTTTTCCACTCTACCCGAAGAAAAATGGTCCGGTTTGGCAAACGGGTATATTCTCGTGCCGGCGATTCAACGCCTATTGGAAGAGACCACGGTCACGCACTCACCAGCTCGTTCGCTGGTTTGCGGGTCTTCCGAATTTGCAGAAGCAAACGAAGTCGAGTGCCTTGACTCACAGGAGAGAAAAAACCCGGCCTTGCATGCAGGAGTTTACCTTATCGATGGCAATGTAGCAGCCGTAAATCGACCGCAAGAGGAGGATTCGCCTGCGCTCTTCCCCAAAAAGCAAGCGATGGATTCACTAGGAAATGACTTCGTGAGCTATCTTACCACGGAAGCTTTGGGCAATCAGTCGTCTCGTGCTGAGATCTGGACCATGTTCCTTTACCTCGTTCTCCTTTTCTTATTGGGCGAATCCTTCATGGGATTACCTAGCGCCGTCAAAAAGATGAAAGGCAACCCATCTTGATCGATTTTTCCGAATGGCGCTTGGGCTGGTCTTGGCCCGTGGTCTTGGTGGTGATTGCCGTTATGGCCATATGCCTGCGCCTGTGCATCCTCACTTGGATTCGTTCTGGGAGAAAAAAATCCACAGCATGGCTGGAAGCCCTTAGGTTCATCGTCGTGGGTTTAATTCTGGTCACGCTGGCGAACCCTGAGCGTGTCGAACGCATCGAAAGGGATTCCGAACCCGAAATACTTCTGCTAGCAGACGCATCGGGCAGCATGAATACTCGAGACGTAAAAGACGCCAACGGAACTATCCTCACCCGTTCGGATTGGGTGAAAAAATCACTTGCACAACCCTGGCGCGCCGAACTCGAAAAAACGGCCATTGTTACGGAACTGCCTTTTTCTTCCGCAAGTGGGAGCGAGGCAACCGACCTCTCCCTTCCTTTGCAGGAAGGGCTTGATCGTGTTTCAAACCTAAAGGCAGCTCTATATTTTACGGACGGTGATGCAAACACAGGTCCATCCCCACTATCTCTCGCTGGCCGTTGCCGAGCGGCGGGTGTGCCCACATACGTTGTTCGAGTCGGCAGAGACAAACCTCTTCCCGATCTCGTTCTCGAGGACTTCACCGCTCCTTCCTTTGCTCTTCTAGATGAACGGTTAACCGTCAGTTACCGCATTTTGAATGCCTTCCCAGAACGGATCGAAACGACCTTGAAGCTGATGGGGAACGATGAACAAGTGGCCATAAAACCGATAATCTTGCCAGCCGGCGAGGAGGTGACCGGAACCATGTCCTGGTTGCCTACAATGAAAGGGCAAATGCGGTTACGGGCAGAACTTGAAGAGCATCCGGGAGAAAGCATACTGGAAAATAATTCCAGAGAACTCGAGACGCGCATCGAGAGCAAGGTACTCAAAGCCCTGATCGTTGATTCGTTCCCGAGGTGGGAATACCGATTTCTTCGAAACGCACTTGAACGCGACCCTCGAGTAGACATGAACTCCGTTCTTCTCCATCCTGGGATGAATCCCGGCGACGGCAGAGGATACCTTAGGGAATTTCCCGGCTCTCCCGAAGAATTAGCCCCTTACGACGTAGTATTCATTGGTGACATCGGACTGGAAGAAGGAGAATTGAGTGAAGACGACTGCGAAGCATTGGCCAACCTAGTCCGCCTGCAAGCCTCCGGTGTGATTTTTCTTCCCGGACGGCGAGGACGTCAACCTAGTCTTGCCGATAGCCCTTTGGGTGACCTTATCCCCGTTGCCTTCGACCCCGCTAAACCAAGAGGTGTAGGGACCTCCAATTCTTCAGCCATCACCCTTACCAAAAAAGGTCGCAATCACTGGCTGACCACGCTTAGAGGTGCGGGCGAACCTGATGTTCAATTCTGGGAACGGTTGCCGGGGTTTCATTGGTCCGCTGCCGCTCTCAAGAGTCGTCCGGGTTCCGAAGTGCTTGCAGTACACTCGATCTTTAGAAACGAATGGGGACGAATGCCGGTTTTGGCCATTCGCTATGTCGGAGCCGGCAAAACCCTCTACCTCGGAAGCGACTCCGCATGGCGATGGCGTCGTGGTGTCGAAGACAAGTACCACTATCGTTTTTGGAGCCAAATAGCCCGATGGATGGCTCACGGACGACATCTATCGGAAGGAGACGGCATGAAAGTCATACATAGCCCGGAAAGGCCAAAGACAGGCGAAAACGTCTACCTGCGCTGCATCGTCTTGGACAAAGACGGATTCCCACTTAAAGATGGCCCTGTAGAAAGTATGATTGAACACCCCGGCGGAGAAACCGAAAGACTCTTTTATGAACCTGCCCCGGAAGGAGAAGGCGTCTTTCTAGCAACCTTTCGAACTCGTCAATCCGGCACCATCAAAATCAGAACGGAAGTTTCAAAAGCCGATCGTTTCTTGGAAACCAACTTACAGGCGGAAAGCCATGGTCTGGAACGGCTTGGCCGACCGGCTCGGGCAGGGGATCTTCGCGAATTGGCAAGACTCACCGGCGGAAAGTACGGCCTCGGCGAAAATCTAGAAAGCATTGTTCAAACCATAGCCGCCCTTCCTGCCCCTGATCCTTTGGAACGAATACATCGGCTACGAACTGATCTAAACTGGGGGTTATTCCTTTGCACATTGCTCGCAATTTACTGGACTGGCCGCAAATTCACAGGAATGATTTAACCATGAACCAAAAAAGCAAAAAGCACCAACCTCTGCCTGAAAGCCTTCGGCGAGCAAACATTCGCTTGGGGGAAAGGGTTCGCAAGCTCGCGCACACCCGTGGGGCAGGCGCCATTGCAGCATGCTTGCTAACATCTTGGTTGGTTTTATTTGCCAGCGACAGATTATGGGACACTTCCGGCCTCGTCCGCATTTTTCTTTCGGGGGCTGGTTGGGCTGGAGCAACCTTAATGTTTTTGGCATGGTATCGTGGTGGCATTGTTCTCCCGCGATCGGAAATCCATCTAGCAAAATTAGTTCGGAACAAATTCGGGGGGCCCGGCGATCGTTTTCTCGGAGTCCTCGAACTCGCTCGTCATTCCCCGGAAGAAACACGGCATTCCGAAGCGCTTTTTGAAGCAGCCGCTAAAAAGGTGGAGCAAGAAATTAGTCGACTTGAACTGAATGAAGCGGTCGATGTTCGGCCGGCAAAACGAGCTCTCTCTTGCTGCACAGGAGCTGCTCTGCTTGTGGGAATCATCACCCTGACGCTACCTGAAATCGCGCTAAATGCATGGGATAGATGGGCCACGCCGTGGAATAACTCTCCTCGCCTCACTTTAACCACGCCGGCATGGTTTCCCGCTCAAACCTTCTGCGCCCGAGGCGAACCGGTGCCCTTGCGCTGCATTCTTTCCAAGGATTCTCGTCGCAAACCCGAGGAAGCCGTCCTCACCTCCTCTACCGGCCAAGAGTTTTCCGCGAAAAGAAATGGGCTTATTTACGAATTCCTTTTGCCCGGCCAATTCGAGACCAGAGATTGGACGTTGGAAGTGGGAGACGCTCTTGCCATTCTTCAGGTTACGCCTTTGGAACGTCCTCGCATCGAACAGCTGAAAGCCGTTGCCAACCTCCCCGACTATTTAGGTTATCCCAAAGAACGAAAGACTATTGAAGGCACTCGGGTAAAGGTTCTGGAGGGAACCGAACTCACTGTGGAAGGTATCGCAAACAGACCAGTCAATCGAGTTGGCGTTCGAACAAAAAGCTCTCATTTTGACGTCGAGGTGGACGAGGAAACCTTCAAAACCGAGTTTGGCATTATTACAAAATCCTTGGACGCTCAGATTAGGTTCACGGATATTTTCGGTCTTTCCGCCGCAACGCCAACTGCGCTAACGGTGCACTCCACACCAGACGAAGCGCCAAGAGTCGACTTCGAAAACCTACCTGGAGAAAGTGCGATTCTAGAGACGGAAACATTGGATCTTCGAGTTGTCGCAAAAGACGATTACGGTATCACGACGTTGGAGCTCTATCTCGGGGTACATGCAAGCGATGGACAAAGCCATGAACCTGACCGACTGTCAAAGAAGGAGGAAAATGCCACCGATGCCAAGGCTCTGGATCTTGCCTTCCCCTTCGATCCGTCTTTTCTCGGACTCAAGGGAGGTGACGTTGCAATCCTGACCGCAAAGGCGGTCGACCGGGCGCCGGACAGGGAGCCCACCGTCTCCAGAGAAATCATTCTCCATGTCGTAGGTCCCGAGGAACATGCAGAAGCAGTTCGTAGACGGATGGAAGAAATCTTAGCCCAAGTTTCCGAAATCGCCAGAGAAGAAGAAGCCATAATGTTGGAAAACGTGCGACTATCCGATGAGGCTTTCGATGAACTCGACGAAAGACAATCGGACAAGGCATTGGAAAACTTATCGGAATCGCAAAGAGACAACGCTCGAGATCTTCGGGAAACGGCGGAAGAAGGTGCCGAAGCTCTCCGGGAAGCACTCCGCAATCCTCTTTTCGACGAGGACTCCTTAAAAGAATGGAGTGAAACCCTCCGGAAAATGGATGAGGTTGCCTCTAGCGAAATGGCAAAGGCCGCTCAAAGCATAGATCAAGCCAAGGCAAACCCTTCCTCTGCCAAGCCCAACCTATCCGAGGCGGAACAATCCGAACAAGAAGCCCTGGAAAGCTTGAGAGAGATACTGGAGCAAGCAAACGAACAACTTGACGATCTTGAGGCGCTCACCCTAGCTCAGCGGTTACGACAGGTCCAAAAAACTGAAAGCCGGCTTGGTGAAGTCCTTGTTTCCCATTTGCCGAGCACCATCGGCCAACTCTCGAAAGCTTTGCCCGAACAACAGATCAAGCTACAAAGCGATCTAGAAAACACGCAAATTGAAGCACATGTAGAGACCGAGCTTCTCCAAGGAGAAATTAGCCGTTTTCACGAAAGAACCGGGCGAGAAAAATATGGAGAAGTCGGAAAGCTCATGGAGGAAGAAGATGCTGTCGAAGGTTTGCGAAAAGGATCCGACCTGATTCGCAAGAACATCGCTTTTGCCGCACTGGACAACCTAGACCATTGGGCAGAAAAATTTGAAGAATGGGCCGACATGCTGGAAGAAGATGAAGACGGTGGCGGTGGAGGCGGTGGTGAAGGCGGCGGCGAATGCAAAGACATCACCGCCCAAATCGTAGCCTTGCTTCGAATTCGAGAAAAGCAAAAGGCCATCATGGGCAAAACAAAGTTGCTTGAAGATCATTTCGAAAAAGACGTTCGCAAGGAACGTTCAAC
>JABHOU010000090.1 GCA_018695085.1 Opitutia bacterium
AACCAAGAAAGGCTCTGGAGAAAGTGTCCACCCGGTCACTGAGAGTTTCAGCCTTGGCCGCGTTCGTGGCTTCGGCATCACCACCGTCACCTTTGTAGGTAGGACCAATTGCAAAAAAACCTGTGGCCAAAGGATCATGGTTAGGCTTCAAGGCATCGCCCGCTATCTGTCTTCGGACAAATTCGTCGTAGGGCATGTCGTCGTTGAGGGCCTTCACGACCCAATCCCGGTAGCGCCACGCATTCGGCAGGTCTTGTCCATCTCCGAAACCTCCCAAGCCATCACTGTAGCGAGCCACGTCCAGCCAATGCCTGCCCCAACGTTCACCATAGCGTTCCGAATCAAGCAAACGATCGACCACCTTGGCAAAAGCGCCGTCGGCGGAATCGTCCAGAAACATCTTCACCTCATCAGGTGTGGGCGGCAAGCCGACGAGATCGAGAAAGGCTCTCCTGATCAAGACGCGTTTGCTCGCCTGTGGGTTTGGCGAAAGGTTGCCGTCCTCCATGCGAGAAAGGACAAAGCGATCGAGGTCACCTCTAGGCCAGTCCCGTTGCTTGACCGTTGGTGCGGATTGCGTCAGAATGGGCTTGAAAGACCAATGTTCCTTGCGGAATTTCTCCCAATCGTAAGGTTCCTCAAAATCAGGAGACGTTATCAATATTTCTCCCTCGAATCCAGGCCAAGGAGCTCCCATCTCGACCCAGTCCTCCAAGACCTTCACCTCCGCAGAATCAAGTGGTTTCTTCGGAGGCATCGACATATCCTCGTTGCGATAGCGAACCGCCTCTATTAATCGACTTTTCTCCAATTCTTTGGGAACGAGTGCAGGACCGGACTCTCCACCCCGCAGCAATCCCTCGAGGCTGGTCAGGTCGAGGCCTGCCTTCGGTTTCTTGTTCGAATCACCGTCATGGCAGCGGAAACAATTGTCCGCGAGCAAAGGCCTAACCTTGGACTCGAAAAAGGAGACTTGGTCCGGGGTGGCCTTTGACATCATCACCTTTTTCTCGACCGGAGACCCGCCGGCGTAAAAGGCGGCGAGGAACAGTACCAAAAGTAGAACGCAGGCAAGCTTCATGGTTTCGATTACTTCAACAGAAGTTCCCTGATTTCTTGGGCAGCCTTCAAGCAGGATTGCCCCGCCTCCTCCAAGTGCTCTATTTTCAGGCGGAATGCCGGAGCTATAACCGTGACCGCACCGATGGGATAATGGAAATCGTCAATAATGACGGCAGCCGCGCAGTGAATCCCCTCCAAGCCTTCGGCAAAGTCGAGAGCGTAACCACGCTCCCGGGTGCGTTCCAAATCAGCACGAAGTTTCTTTTCCGTGTAATGAGTCGTTTTGGTAAAACGCTTCAAGGCAACTCTAGAGAAATACCCATCCAGTTCGCCCTCGGGCAAGCCTGTAAGAATCGCCTTGCCCGGAGCGCAGGAATACATCGGAACTCGAAAACCGACCTTGCCGGAAACTTTGATCGACTGGCTCGACTCACACTGCTCCAAAACGACCACCTTGTCGTCGACCATCGTCAGCAGTTGCGAGGTCTCCCCAAGCTCGTCCCTCAATTTCCGAAGCGAATCCCATGCTGAAACGACAAGGCTCTTGTCACGAACCTGCGGACGTGTCAGTTCAGCCACGCGATTGGTTAGGGAGTAACGGCGATCATCCTCACGGCGATACAACCACCCTCTTCGGTGCATGGTGTCTACGATCCTACCAACGGAATTGAGAGGAAGACCTAAGGAACGCCCAATTTCACTTGCCGAACGACCGTCGCGATAGCCGCCTAAATATTCGAGAATGGCCAAGGTGCGATCCGTGCCTGGAGCTGATACGTCTTCTTGAATCGAAATACTTTGCTTGCTCATCATTTAAGGATTCCCATTATGGAATATTATCCGAATATGGAAAGCTACGAACAAACTCAAGAGATATAAACGAATTATTGTCTTTTCATTTATACCCCTTCCTTGTTGTCTTTAACTTTTTTTTGTGACGAACCCGCAATTTGCAAATGACTAAAGAGCTAAATTTCAAACAAGAATTAACCGCTGCCTTCGGACAACCCATTTCCGAAAACCCTACTCAAGTAATGGTCGAAGCCGCCTATCGCCACCACGAGTTGGATTGGCGGTACCTTACCATCGAGGTCGCCCCCGACGGCCTTGAGGATGCGGTGAAAGGCGCCAAGGCAATGGGGTTTCGAGGATTTAACTGCACCATTCCTCACAAGGTGAAGGTAATCGAGTACTTGGACGGGCTCGGCGAGTCCGCCTCCCTCATGGGGGCCGTGAACTGTGTTGTTCGCAAGGATGGGCGGTGGATTGGCGAAAATACCGACGGCAAGGGCTTCGTCGAATCTCTCCGAGAACTCACCGACCCCTCGGGCAAGAATGTGGTCATCTTCGGGGCCGGAGGAGCCGCTCGCGCCATCGGCGTGGAGGTCGCCCTAGCCGGTGCATCCAAGATTACCATCGTCAACCGAACCGTCAATCGAGGAGAAGAGCTGACCAAGCTTCTCGACGAGAAACTTCCCGTGGATGCCGACTTCGTTCCATGGGATGGCGTATACGCTGCGCCCGACGACACCGACGTCCTGATCAACGCAACCTCCATAGGCCTATTCCCAGATGTCGACGCCAGACTCGATCTGGACGTAAGCACGCTTCGCGAAGGAATGGTCGTGGCCGACGTCATCCCCAATCCCCCCACCACAAATCTCGTTCGCGACGCCCGAGCCAAAGGCTGTAAAGTCATCGACGGACTGGGCATGCTCGTAAACCAAGGCGTAATTGGTATTCGCCACTGGACGGGCGTAGACCCCGATCC
>JABHOU010000147.1 GCA_018695085.1 Opitutia bacterium
ATATCCGAAACCGGGCCAAGTCCTCAACCCTCGAGGTTTGGTTCGAGAAGTTGCCGATGAAGAAAGATAGCGAAGCAACTGAACAGGAAATCGTTGAGTCGGCCAAGCGTTTCGTCGAGCAAGTGAACGGCATTTTGAAGGCTCTTGAGAAGAAAGAGGTCGAGTGGCGATCCAAGATTGCATCATCCGACAAGAAACTGGGTCGGCCTCGAGGGTCCAAGGAAGACGAAACCTTTTTGAACCATCTTCGAAACGGCCCCTGCAAAATCGGGAACGTCAACGAAATGGGAGATGACGCCAAGGCAAAGCAGAAAGAGTTTCAGTTGGCGCTGGACAAGCTGAAGAAGGCATCACCGCCCAAGCCGGCTTCTGCTCATGTTCTTGCTGAAGGCGGGAGGGGCGATATGAACGTCGCCCTTCGAGGGGATCTTGCCAAGAAGGGTGAAGTTGCTCCGCGGAAATTCCTTCGGGTGCTCGCAGGTGACGATGCTACCCCGTACACGGAAGGGAGCGGCCGACTCGAGCTTGCGGAATCAGTGGTCGATCCGTCCAATCCGCTCACTTCTCGCGTCATGGTGAACAGAATCTGGCAATGGCATTTCGGTAAGGCCTTGGTGCTTTCACCAAGCAACTTCGGTTCCTTGGGCGAGAAACCCACCCATCCCAAATTGCTTGATTGGCTGGCTGGCAAATTTATGGCCGATGGGTGGTCGATCAAGGCTTTGCATCGCCGGATTATGCTTTCCGCCACTTGGCAGATGAGTAGTGCTCACGATGATGTGAAATTTGCCCAGGATGGGGACAATCGACTGATCTGGCGAATGAATCCGCGCAAGCTCGACGTTGAGAACTGGCGAGACAGCCTTCTCTTTGCGAGTGGCGAACTGGATGACACTATAGGTGGCGCGCCGACAACTAACATTTTAAATTCACCTCGTCGCACGATTTACTCCAAGATCAGTAGAAGTGGCGACAGGTTCGCGTCGGATGCTTTTTTAAGACTCTTTGACTTCCCCGCGCCACAGTCCACCAGCGCTCAGCGTTCGGAAAGCATCGTCCCGCAGCAATACTTGTTTATGATGAACAGTCCCTTCATGGTTAAGCGAGCTGAGGCTTTGGCAAAAGAATTGAGGAAGGTCGTCGATCACGAAGATCGCATACAAGCCGCCTACGAACGCCTTTTCAATCGTCCGGTCGAACCGCCCGAGCTAAAAGCCGGACTTGCCTTTCTCGGGTCTCCTGAAGAATCTCCGGCCAAGTGGTCTCAATATTCTCAGGTTCTTCTTAGCTCTCACGAGTTTTTACAAATCCAATAGGCGAACGTCATGAAGTATCAGCAACATCTTAGGGAATATCGCGCGGCAATTTCACAGCAAATGACCCGACGGGATGCCTTGGCGAAAATCGGGGCGGGGATGGGAACCATTGGCTTGGCGGGAATGATGGGGCAGGGGGGGCTTTCTGCTGCTACCGGGTCATCTCCTAATCCTCTCTCCCCGAAGAAACCTCACTTTCCTGCAAAGGCCAAACGGATCATACAGCTTTTCATGCCGGGGGGGCCTTCTCAAGTGGATACCTTCGACTACAAGCCAATGTTGGCCAAGCATGCCGGAGAACGTCCGTCCATCGTCGACCGAAAGACCCTCCGCAATACAAAGCTTGGACTGATGCCTTCGCCCTTCGGTTTCAAGCGATACGGCGAGTGTGGCAAGATGGTGAGCGACATATTCCCCGAAACCGCCCAGTGCGTCGACGACATAAGCTTTATTCACTCGATGCATACAAACATCCCCGAGCATGCAGGCGGAATCCTCATGACTAATCTAGGAGCCCTTCAGGCGAATAGACCAAGCATGGGTTCGTGGCTCACTTACGGCTTGGGAGCGGACACTGACAACCTCCCTGGGTTTGTGGCGATGTCTCCCGTGGCCCAACCTCGTGGCAAGATCGCCAACTGGGGCAACTCATTTCTACCGGGCGCCTATGCAGGTTCTTACGTTAATATCGGTCAAATGAAACCGGAGGCAATCTTGAGCGACCTAAAGAACAGCTCCCTTGGTCGAGAAGATCAGCGCAAGCAAGCCGACCTTCTTGCCACCCTGAACAGGATTCACCTCGACCGCCTTCAGCAGGACCAGAAACTAGAAGCCGGCATTCAAGCCATGGAAATGGCTTTTAGGATGCAGTTCTCTGTTCCCGACGTATTCGACGTGGCCAAGGAAAGCGAGGCGACTCGAAAACTCTATGGCGAGAGCCATTTCGCCAAGGGTTGCCTAATCGCCCGGCGACTAGTCGAACGTGGCGTCAGGGTGGTTCAACTTTCACATTCAATCAGCGGTTACGACATCGCATGGGATACTGGTCACGGCAATATTGTGGATGGGCATAGAGACCTAGCCAAAGCGTGCGACCAAGGAATTGCGGCATTGCTCAAGGACTTGAAGAGTCGTGGCATGCTGGAGGACACCTTGGTCGTCTGGGGTGGTGAGTTCGGGCGAGCCCCCACTTCCGAGGGGGCCAAAGGTCGCGACCACGATCACTATGGGTACACCGTTTGGATGGCGGGTGGAGGGGTGAAGTCCGGCTTCAGTTACGGGGCAACCGATGAGTTCGGCTGTTCGGCCGTCGAGAACCGAGTTCATGTTCACGATCTGCACGCCACCATCCTCCACCTGATGGGGCTGGACCACAAGAAGCTGACCTACCGTTATTCCGGTCGCGACTACCGCCTCACCGACGTGCACGGTCAAGTCGTTCACGACGTCATCGCCTGATTGCCCTTCAATTCCCAAAACCGAATGGCACGATTAAATATGGATGCTTGCTTGCCGTTGGTATATTCTTTCATTCTTTTTTTTATCCAAATTCCTTAAACTAATGAACAACACGAAACACTTCCTGACATCGATTTTAATTTGCTTCACGCTGGCCTGGTCCGGATGCGGAGGAAGCGGTGAATCCGGCGGGGACGGAGAGGGTTCAGGTTCCAACGACGGAAATGAGGTCAAGGGTGTAATCGCCTATTCGCCTCTCACCTTATCGAACCCCTTCTTCAAGATTATTGGCGACAGTATCGAGGCAACGGCAAAGAAATACGGTTACGAAACCCTTATGCTCGATCCCAATGAGGATGTCAAAACTCAGTCCGACCAGATCGACGACGTCATATCCAAGCAGGTCACTGCCATTGTGCTTGTACCATGCAACCGAATCTCAATTGGTCCGGCCGTGAAGGAAGCCAATAAGGCGGGTATTCCCGTTTTCACTGTGGATGCTCAGTGCGCCGCCGAAGGCGTGGATATCGTCAGTCATGTGGGAACGGATAACTTTCAAGGAGGAGAACTAGCCGGGAAGGCGATGATCGAAGCTCTTGGAGAGAATGGCGGAAAGGTTTTGGTCCTCGATCACAAGATCGCAAATTCCTGCATTCTCCGCGTGGACGGATTCAAAAAAGTCATTGATGCTCACAACAAAGATAAAACCAGTGGCACAATCGACATTGTCGCTGAACTTGCGTCCGGAGGTAATCGTACGGATAGCTACAAGGCGACGGCAGATCAACTTCAAGCTCATACGGACTTGGTCGGGGTTTTCGCGATCAACGATCCTGGTGCTCTCGGAGCTTACACCGCAATCGATGAGGCGGGAAGAAACGAGTCCATCAAAATTATCGGCTTTGACGGCCAAAAGGAGGGCAAGGTCGCCATCAAAGAGGGTAAGGTTTACGCCGACCCCATTCAATTCCCCCGTAAGATGGGTGTCCAAATCGTTGAAAAGATCATTAGCCATTTGGCTGGCGAAGAGGTCGAGAAGACGGTTCTCATCCCCACTTCTCTCTACAAGAAGGCTGATGCGGACCAAGACCCCGAGCTCAAATAAATAGCCCGCCGTGGGCCAAGCTGAGCCAGTCTCGAATGGATCGAGCACCCCCCTGCTTTGCATGCGGGGCATTCATAAGCGTTTTCCCGGAGTGCATGCTCTCAAGGACGTCGACTTGGAGCTCCATCCCGGTGAGTGCCTTGCCTTGCTTGGGGAAAACGGGGCAGGAAAGAGCACGCTGATCAAGATGCTCGGCGGGGCTCATGTTCCCGACGAAGGAGTAATTGAGCTTAATGGTGATCCCGTTCGAATTGATGGCCCTCAGGATGCCTTGGCTGCAGGTCTTGCGGTCATCTATC
>JABHOU010000031.1 GCA_018695085.1 Opitutia bacterium
CAATCCCATGCCTCGGAGACTAGGATCGACACCTAGGATACGCCCCGAGTAGGGAACCTTTTTGAGAAGAGCCTTGGGATCGATCGCGGTAGCCGCCCTGCCCTTTCCCGCCAAATGTTCGGCCCAAAGTTTTCGCGAGCTTCTTGCCATAAAAAAAAGCTAGAACACCATGCGGAGTCCGGCGAGGACAATAAAGAACCAGACCAATCCCTCGAAAAGCTTCTGGTTTATGCGACGAACGACTAGAGGGGCGATCGCGGCCCCGATCACGGCGGGAATGAACATCCACCAACTGACGGACATCGACTCGAGGGTGATGATCTCGAGATCTATCATCAAGGGAACCTTGGAAACGTTCACTATGAGGAATAACCAGGCAGAGGTGCCGATGAAGGCGTACTTGGGTAAAGCCATGGCCAAAAGGTATAGCTGAGCCACGGGGCCGGCGGCATTGGCAAGCATGGTGGCGACGCCCCCGAGCAAGCCGAGAAAGGCCCCAAGGGCGAGTGAACTTCGGGTATTTTGACCGCCTGCAGCGTCTCCCTTGCGTTTTCGTCGCCACTTCATGGTGAAGTGCATGGCAGTCATGGAAAGAAGGATGAGACCGATCAGAACCTTTAAGAGGGACACCCTCTCGTCGTTTGCCTGAAAGAAACCGAAGACCTTCCACCCAACAAGGATTCCGATGATGAAAAAGGGAAGAAGACGGGCGATGAACTTCCATTCGGCATGGCGACGATAGACGATGGTGGCGGTGACGTCGGCCGAGATAAGTACGGGCAAGAGCAAACCCACGGAAAGAGGCACACCAGCCAAGCCCAAGGCATCCTCGAGGACGAGAGCGTAGATGGCCACGGTGAGGTTTCCCGCACCGGGGAGACCGCCCTTGCTCATGCCCATGATGAGGGCTCCAAAGGCGAGCAGAGACCAGTGAGTGACGGTTAGGGATTCCATGAGAAAGCAAGCGGATTTCAGGAAAGCTCGAAGGTTCCGGCGTTAACGCAAAAAACTTCCCATGCCTCGGGATCACCGGATTCCGCAGGGTGAACGGTTCCAGTTGCGAAGACCTGAGCGTCATCGGGAAGGAGTTTGTGAAAATTGGCCTTTCGCTCCGCGTCGAGTTCTCCGAGGGCATCGTCGAGGAGCAAGATGGGAACCGTTCCGCAAATGTTCCGAAGAAAAGAAAACTCGGCCAAGCGCAAGGCGAGCACAAGTCCGCGTTGCTGCCCCTCGGAAGCGAGGTGGCGGGCATCTCGAGAATCTAGCAAGAATCGAAAATCGTCGCGGTGTGGTCCCCTTGGGGTGGACCCGAGGATGCGATCCCGTTCTCGTCCGGCAAGGTATCGATCGGCGATGGTTGCGTGGTCGGCGGCTTCCAGATCCGGTTTGTACCCGAGAGAGGCTTCCTCACGACTAGAGGAAATAGTGGCGTAACGCTCGGCCAAAAGGCCGGACAGCTCGGGCAATGCCTCGCGACGCAAGCGAGTGAGCTCCACGGCAGCGGGGATGAGGGCAGCCTCGAAGGCATCCAGTTCGGCATCAACGCCGCCACGCTTGAGGAGGGCGTTGCGCTCACGGAGACAGCGGTGGTAGTTTCGCAAAGTATCGAAGTAAGCGGAAGAGGACGTCGACAGGGTGACGTCTAGCCAGCGACGCCGTTCGGCGGGCCCGTCGCGGACGAGCCTGAAATCCCGAGAAGACAGAACGACGGAAGGGAAACGACCGACGTAATCCGCCAAGCGAGTAATCCGTTCCCCGTCTAGTTCGACATGTTTGGCGCCTTTGGAATCGAGACGAAGGAGAACTTCGCTCTCGTTGCCGTCATCGCCTTGAAATCGGTGGAAAAGGCTGGACTCGGAAGAGTCGTGCCTGACGAGGCTCTCGGTACCGCCAAACCGAAAGGAACGAAGAACGCCCGCAAAAGCAATGGCCTCAAGCAAGTTTGTCTTTCCCTGCCCGTTGGGTCCCAAGAAAAAGGTTCGTTGCCCCGAAAAGCTCAAGGCGGCGGCTTCCACGTTGCGGAAGTTCTCCAAGTTAAGAGCGAGAAGACGCACGGTAAGACTAGATCGAGACGACCTCGGAGGAAGACGAATCGGCTCGGAGCTCGGCATAAGCGAGACGAAAAGCATCGGCGAGACCGGACCATTCGGCGGGCGTGGTTTCGCGAGAACCGCTAACCCTTACGACCCGTCGGGCTTGCTCGGGAGAAAGGCCCATTGCCGCCGAAACGTGAGAAGGGCCATCCTTGCCCGTGGCGCAAGCGGAACCAGTAGACACCTCGTGACCTATTTTCTCCAACTTCCCGACCCAGCGAAGGTTGTCGAATCTCGGCATGAGAAGGGCGGAGACATTCCAAAGGCGTGAGACGTTTTCCCCAAGTACCTCGATGCCGGGGATGGAGGCGCGGAGGGATTCCTCAAACGCGTTGCGAGCTTCCTCAAGAATGGGCGACCCGACAAAGGATTCGGATTCCTCCAAGGCAGCTAGCATGGCGGCCACTCCGGGAAAGTTTTCAGTTCCGGCTCGGCTTCCCCCCTCCTGTTCACCTCCAACGATAAAACTGAATTCGGCCGGGGACTTAAGGATTCCCACGCCCTTGAGACCTCCGAATTTGTGGGCGCTGGCGGAAAGGTAATCGCAGACATCCCATTGGCCGGAAGGAAGTTTCCCGACCCACTGAGTGGCGTCGCTGTGAAAGGGAACCCCATGAGCCCTGCACATGCCAGCTATCTTTTCCCACGGCTGGATGACTCCGGTCTCGTTGTTCGCCGCCATGACAGAGACGAGAGCGACTTCACTTGCATCGAGTATGGGGGCAAGAGTGGAAGGTTCGACGATCCCTGAGCCATCGGCAGGAAGCTCGTCAACCCGACCGGAGAAGTAGCGATTCGCCGACTCGCGCACGCTCGGGTGCTCAACGGGAGAAAGCAGGACACGGGCTTGCCTGGAGGAGGCTCGAGAGATGTGAGAAAAAATCGCGTTGTTGGACTCGGTGGCACCGGACGTGAAGGAAACCGTGTCGGGGGATACCCCAAGACAGGCAGCCAGCTTTTCACGAGCGAGAGCGAGCTTTACCCGAACGCGAGCGGCAAACGAGGAGGGTGCCGAAGGGTTACGCCAATCCTCGGAAAGTGCTTCCGAATGGGCGGCTAAGGCGACCTCGCAGGGACGGTTAGTCGCGTTGTTGTCGAAGTAGGCCATGCCCGGTGCCTCCAGACCTCGACTCAAGGAGCGGGACGAGGAGGAATACGAAGCTTTTGTCCGATCTTGAGACTCCTTTTGTTGATCAAAACGTCACGGTTCGCGTTGAAAATGAGGTCTATGTGAGCAGAGTCACCATAAAACTTCCTGCTAATTGCATAGAGGCTGTCCCCTTGCTGGACGACGTGCGTGCGGGGCACGGATGGCTCAGGTGGTTTCGCCGGGACCAGAGGAACGGCAGGTGAAGCAGAGGGCGTGGAAGCACTAGGAGATTGCACGGTGTCAGTCGTCTCGAGAGGCAACCCGAGCCGAACACGCATATCGGACAATTCGCGTTTGAGACGATTGTTTTCCTCTCTCAGACCTAGAGCTTCAAGATGCTCGACGTAAGGCTCCCCCGGCAATTTGCGAATGATCTCACGTTCGGCAGTGACAATGAGCTGTTCCACAGTGGCCGCTTCCTTGGATTCGGGAGATAGTTGGAGAAAGCGACGATAGTGGTAAATGGCGGCTACGGGATCGCGACGAGAGTCGAGCTTCATCAGGAGGCGCCCCACCTCGATATGGGACTGAGGAGACTGGACGATCCTCCGAGTGACGGATAGAAATTCGTCGAGAGCTTCCTCCTCGTTTCCTTGCCGCAGGTGGGCTCGACCTCGGTCGTAGGCACTATCGTTTTCCTCAATTCCCGGCAGATCGGAAGAACCGCAACCGGAACACAAGAAGGAGAATGCGCCAACAAGCGCGTGGAGGAGAATTGGGAGTGAACTTATTTTCATTCGCCGACGCATGTGAGTGTGATTTTTCGGGAATGAGGCGCTACGCGGTGTTCCCAAAGAAAGATTCCTTGCCAAGTACCAAGCAGAAGCCGACCGTTGGCAAATGGAATCGTTTCGCTCGAACGCGTAAGGGCCATCTTGATGTGAGAAGGCATGTCGTCGGGGCCTTCGTAGGTATGAATGAAATGAGGGTAGTCATCAGGAACCAACTCGTCCATAAAGCGTTCGAGGTCTCGCCTAGCCGTGGGGTCGGCATTTTCCATTAGAACGAGACTGCAACTGGTATGACGAACAAATACGGAAGCAAGCCCATCGGTGAGGCCCGATTCGCGCACGCCTTCCGCCACCTCGCCGGTGATTTCGTAAGTCCCCTTCCCTGAGGATTGCATTAAGATTTCCTTACGATAAATGCCCATGTTGAGGTTTCTCGATAGTTAAGTAGCCGAATCTTTGCAAGATCGTAGGGCGAATATCATTCAGCAACGCAGTTCGGTCTCCGCGTTGAGCCAAAGTCTTAGGGATTCCAGTATTTCCTCGGTCGCACACTCTTCTTGGACAAGATCCCGCAAGGGAACGTTCAGGGTTTCGGCAGCATTCTGTTTCCGGTCAAGGGGCAAGGATTGCCACCAGGCTTCCTTTACGGGATAACCCTCGACCCGAGCAAATCGGTAAATGGCTTTCAAGTAAACTGCGACAGGCGAATATCCTGCCACAAGAGAATCCAGAGCATCAGCAAGAAGTTTGGCCGCCGGAGCGGGTTCGGCCAGGTGCGCGCCGTTTCGCTGATACAGGAGAGACAGGGCGGAAGCTGTCTCGAGACGCGACTGACCACGGGCTAACTCGGGGCGACGAGTTAACAGGCGCCACTCGGAAACGAAGGATACGGAATCGCTTCCGGTTCGTGGACGACTGAGTCGTAATTCAACCTCGTCAAAAAGATCGGGCAAAGAGCCCGAAGCTCGCTTGGAAGCTAAACGCTTATAGACGAGAACGAGGCCTTCGTCGGAAGAGAATACACGAATACGGAGGCTACCCTCCCCGCTTTCCTCCCGACTGAGGACAACACCTTGGAGGGTACGGATAGGCGAGGCCATTCAGGAAGAATCAGGTTCGTTTTTTCGGGTTCGCGAACGAGACCGCTTTGGACGTTCCTTTTTGACGGAAGCTGCAGGCAAGGACTTGGCGGAACTTTTAGCCTTTTTCTTTACCTTGCTAGCATCGTATTCGGGAATGACCGCTCCACCCGAAATCAAAAGTTTCATGCCCTCGCCCAAGGACATGTCCATGCCGTAGACCTCTTCTCTGGGAACAAACAAGAGGAAACCGCTGGTCGGGTTGGGAGTGGTCGGAACGAAAACCGTGGTCAACTCACGGCCTATCACGGCTTCCGTCTCTCCGGCGGCATCGTTGGTAAGGAAACCGATGGTGTAGCAACCCTTGCGCGGATACTCGACCATTACCACTTGATTGAAAACGGCTCGATTTTCTTTTCCGAAGGTATCCACGATTTGCTTCACCGTCCGATAAACGGTGCTAACGAAAGGCACCCTGCCCAAGATTTTCTCGGCAGAATTAATAAAGAATTTTCCCAATACGTAATTGGAAAGAAAGCCGAGAAAAGTGAGAGAAAGTACCCCCACCAATAGCCCAACCAAAGCCAGCAAAGTCTGTAAACCGAAGAAAAAGCTCTCTTCCTTGAGCCCCATCTCGATGGCAAAACGCATTGCGGGCGTCTCAAACATCTCGAGCAAGAAATTGAGCACGAAGACGGTTGTGCCTAAAGGCAGGAAAATAAGAAGGCCTGTAAGGAAGGCGTTGCGAAATTTCTTTAACATCGAAGGAAACGAAAGTGGACCGAATGACTATTCGTCAAGCGACTTCGGGGCGAGACGAAAATTGGGAATAAGGCCTGCTTTTTCGATAGCGCCCATAGATTCCTGTTCAGCTTCTCGCATGAGTAAACGGTCTGCGTCTTCCATATCATCGAAACCCACGAGGTGAAGCCAGCCGTGGACGAGATAAAGCGTGAGTTCACGCTCAAAGAGTTCGTTTCGAGCCAAGGCCTCCATTTCAGCTCGCTCTACGGAAACGCAGATTTCACCGACAAGACCATCGGATGCTTCGCCCGGGAAGGTTATAACGTCGGTCGGAGTGGAGTCTCCCAAAAAATCCGCATGAATAGAAGCTAACTCCGAATCGCTTAGGAATGCCAGAGAAAGCTCTCCCGCAAGCCCATGGCCAGAACGGGAAAAGTGAAGATGATCAAAAAGGGAGATGAGCGACTCGTTCGCAAAATCGAGTCGCTCAAACCGACTGTTTGCTTCAAGTCGAATCGGATTTTTCGGCATTCTCGACATTATCCTCGGAATCTTTCTTCACATCCCGCTTGCCTCTATCCCCACCCTTCTTTTTTGGCTTTTCGTCCTCGGGATACTCGATGCGGGAATGAAGCATATTGAGAATGGTTGAGATAAAACTAGATTTGATAGTGGCGATCTCTTCGAGAGTGAGAGGACACTCGTCGAGCTGCCCGTCCTCCAAACGGTCGACAAAAATCGCCTCCAAAAGTTCCTCCACGCTATGCTTAGTGACTTTACGCAAGCTACGGGCGGCGGCTTCAACGGAATCAGCGAAGAAGATAATCGCGCTTTCGCGAAACCTAGGCTTGGGTCCATCGTAACGGTAGGTGCTTTCGTCCGGTTCGTCCAGATCGGCACCCTCTCCAAGAGGAAGCTTTTCCTGCCGCACCTGTTTTTTTGCTTCGTGATAGAAATATTTAACCAAGGTGGTCCCATGATGTTGTCGAATAACATCGCGCAGAAGCTTGGGCAAGCGATGTTCACGAGCCATTTCCACACCTTCCTTCACATGGCTTTTGATGATCAGAGCGCTCATGGCTGGATTCCGTCTAGAATGAGGATTTGCGAGGGCAGTCTGGTTTTCAGTAAAATATTCGGGTTGCTTCATCTTCCCGATGTCGTGAAAGAGCGAGCAGGCTCTGCAAAGTAAAGGATTTGCACCTACGGCAGCTGCCGCATTTTCCGCAAGATTCGCCACCATCAAACTATGATGATAAGTTCCGGGAGCCTCCACTTGCATCCGACGTAGAAGAGGGTGGTTGTAGTCGGTCAACTCGAATAGAGTAACATCGGTGGCCACCTTGAACACACGTTCGAAAATCGGCAAGGCTCCAAGAACCAAACCTCCGGTAACCAGTCCTGTCAACAAAGCTGCAACTCCGTGATTGAAGATAGAAGTAAGAGCACTCCCAGCAATTAAGCCAATGGCGATGGCAAACACTGCAGCAACCACCCCCGACATCGTTCCTGCTTTCAATGCGCTGCCCCTAAGACGAACGTCCCGGCAGAAAAAGGCTCCCATTAGAGAAGCCCCCAAAGAAATAACCAGCGACTCGACTCCGGTATCCTGCATGGCGGCATGAAAGGTACTCGTCATCAAGGCTGCGACTGCCCCCATCCGCGGCCCCACGGTAATCATCACGACCATTGATGAAAATGCCACCGGAAGCAAGTAGGGCAACATACCCACGAGCAAGGGATTGCCACCGAAAAGGTCAGTACCTCCAAGTTCGATGACACCACGAGAAAGCAAGAGGTTACCCAATACAGCAGTCGCCACGATCCCTGTTTTCGCACCGCTTCGCCAAAAATTCGGGAGGACCAAACTAATGTAAAGCAAAGAGCAAAGAAAAGTCGTGCAAGTAAGGAGGATTCTACGAGCCAAAAGATCGCTCTCATCCGCCGACAAATCTAGAAGTCTCTTGTATTTCTCCATGGCGTCTTCAGACACTTCATCGCCCTTTCGAAGAATAACGTCACCTTCGCTAACTCCGACTTCGTACTTTGCTGGTTGGATATCCGCAATCTTGCGATCTTGAGCCTGCACGGTCTTGGCTCGATCCACAGAGCGAAGAAATAAACCTTGCTCCGCCAATACCGCAAATACCGTTCCGAATTCATCACGTAGCTGCATGGCTTCGCCCGAGGTGTTTGAATCAGCATTTGAAATAACGTCGCCCAAGTTCAGCCCGTCAACAGGGAACGGACCATCCTCTTCAATGCGGGTACGTACTTCGGATATAAAGTTCGCAAAATGAGGGAAGCGAATCCGTAGGGGGGCCATGTCAAACAGAAGCTCTAGACCAGCGTCCACACCTCCAATGACAGGAAGGTTACTTGCAGTTTCCGACATCCTCTTGGCAATGGCTAAGGTTGCATTGGCCTCGGAAAGAAATTTCTGGTCGGTGGAAGGATCAATCAATACTCCCGTAGCATGCAAATGTCCTAGGGTTTCCGTAGTTTCATCGAAAATCAATCGTAAACCGACTTCGTTTCGAACCAGCCCCAACATTCTTATTTCATCGGGCGTCAATTCCACGCCGAAAGTGACCATCAATTCTTCTCTCAGGGCATCTCGAGCCAGACTCAATGATTCACCCACCTTACCCATATTGGCAACCAGTCGATCGTTAAGGAGCACGAGAGCTTTGGCAAAACCCTCCTCACCGGCAAAATCCCGGGAGTACTCCAGAGGGGTCGAGGTACGAGTCCAAGCCTCGAGCTCTCGCCTGAGGACATCGCTGGTATACTTGAAATTCCGATCCGAGTAGATATTTTGAGGTGCCACTTCGCCCAAAGTTCCAACCGTGGGCGGTTCTTGCCCGACAAAACAAATGAACACCACGGCAGTCGCAAAAAGAAGAGTCAAACCAGAGAGTCTTAATCGATGCCGAAGCAAGGGACCTAGAGAATAGGTTTTCCCCTCGAGCTCGTCTTCATCCTCGTCAGAGGACTGCCGACGACCACCACGACGTCCGTTGCCTCGACGAGGTTTCAGATTAAAAAGATTAAACATTTTCTTGAGAGCGATCTCCTTTATCGCCGGAAGAGCGGTGATTCTTCTCGGCGTGAATGTCGTATGCTCGAATGATATCACTGACCAAGGGATGTCGCACCACGTCCTGATCATCGAATCGGTGAAAGGGAATCTTGTCCAAGCTATCCAAAATCTTCACGGCTTGGACAAGTCCGGAGTCCCTCCTTCTGGGAAGATCAATTTGTGTAAGGTCTCCCGTCACCACCATTTTGCTCCCCTCGCCGAGGCGGGTAAGAAACATCATCATCTGCGAAGAAGTAGTATTTTGGGCCTCATCCAACAAGGCAAAGCACTTGGACAAAGTACGGCCTCTGATGTAGGCCAAAGGAGCAATTTCGACTACTCCGGCCTCCACTAACTTCCGAGCTTCAAAAGCACCGAGAGACTCGTCCATGGCATCGTAAAGCGGGCGAAGATAGGGCAATAATTTTTCCTCCAGATCGCCTGGAAGAAATCCGAGAGCCTCTCCTGCTTCAACGGCGGGTCGAGCCAAGATGATTTTTTCGACCTCGCCACGCAACAAAGAGTCCAAAGCAGCCGCCATAGCGAGAAAAGTCTTTCCCGTCCCTGCCGGACCAAGGCCAAAGACGACATCATTCTCCATGATTTTTCGCAGGTATTTTTTTTGTGCTAGATTACGAGGCACCACGCTAGTTTTGCGGAGTTTGAGGACCAAAGGCTCATTGAACAGTTCGCGAAACTCTGCTCCCTTGCCCTCCCTCACTTTGCTCAAAATTCTATTAAAATCGCCATTTCGAGGAGAAAACCCTTGTTCACGACCGATGCGTAAAAGATCAAATAATTCCTTACTGCGAGCCAAGGACTCCTCGTCTCCTTCAATTCGCAGCACCTCACCACGGGCAACTAAAGTCGAGCCGAGTGCATTTTCCACCGTACGCAAGTTTTCGGGGTTTTCCCCGTAGAGAGTGTGAAGGAAGCGCTCGCTCTCGAATTCGATTTCAGTAAAAGACATTAGTGAGTTATCCAAGCCGAGCGGCAACACAGTCGCAAAGTTTTTCGCAGGTGGCATCTAAAGACTCCGGAAGTACACGAGTATCGGCCAAAACCGGCATGAAATTGGTATCCGACTTCCAACGCGGCACGACATGGGCATGCATGTGCCCAGGTATTCCCGCCCCGCCCGTAGAACCTTCATTGATACCGATGTTGAAACCGTCAGGTGAAAAGGCATCTTCAAGGAGATCCTGAGCAAATGTGATCAATTCCATCAAATCGATTCGCTCGTCTGCCCCGAGATCGCGCAGGCGAGGAACCTCACGAAAAGGAACTGCTAACAAATGACCGGGATTGTAGGGATACTTGTTCAAGACAAGGTAAGAGTACTTGGCTCGATGAACAATATACACGGCACGATCGTCTCCATGTTCAGGTAGCCTGACAAACGGGTTGCCCACCTCCTCGCCCTCCGATGGAACGCTAAGGTACTGCATCCGCCAATACGCGTGCAAATTATGCATCAATCAAAATGAGGAAATAAGATGAATGCCAGTCGAAGCAATCTAAGGAATGACAGACCGGCGTACAGAAAAAGCATCAGGGATGACTTGGGTTATCCGGATAGATTGAGGAAATTAGAAGTCACTAACCCTACTCTGAAGGAAACCGTTGAGCAAGTACGGATTCCACTTGGCATTTTGACGAATGAGGTTGCCTTAAGACCACCCTAAGCCATGAGAAGGAAATCATGATTCCGTTTAATCTATTCAATCGGTGAAAGTTCTCTTCGTGAGCCCGGAAGTATCCCCCTTGGCGAGAACAGGAGGACTCGGCGACGTCGTGGGTGCATTGCCACCTGCGCTGAAGGAAGCAGGCGTGGACGTTCGCGTGATCTGCCCGCTTCATCGGGGTTCCCTCGATGGTCTCAAGAGCAAACGCATCGCAGGTAAGCTTCGCATTAGGATCGGCTCCCAACTCTGTTCCCCGCGATTAGTGGAAACGCGCCTGCCCGGAACCGATGTCCCCGTTTACCTCATAGAACACAAGGGTTTCTTCGACCGACCGGACATCTATGCCGGACCCAAGGGAGACTTTCCGGACAATGCCGAACGGTCTTTCGCGCTTTGCCGATCGGCCCTCGATCTCCCGAGACTCGTGGGTTGGACGCCGGAAGTGTATCATTCTCACGACTGGATGGCTGCCGCATTACCCGCTTGCCTGAACGCAACCCCATCGATCAAAGGACAAGCACGAGTCGCCGCCAGCGTGCTGACCATACATAATCTAGAGCACCAGGGCTCCTTCTCCCCGGAAAAATTCGCGATATCGAACTTGCCGCAATCCTATTTCCAAATGGAAGGATTCGAACACTTCGGCAGGCTAAATTTGTTAAAGGGAGGAATTCAGCACGCCGACAAGATTACCACCG
>JABHOU010000030.1 GCA_018695085.1 Opitutia bacterium
AAAATCTTGTCACAATTCTTTGGCTGCAGCGGCTTGAGGAGGGTCACGATCAAGGTTCCTAGCGTCAGCACGAACTACACGGACTGGATCAACAGCGAGTCACTCAAAACCACGGGAATAACGGAGATCATTTTCAGTGAAGGGGTGACCACCATTGGGGACGCAACCTTTAGCGACTGCAAATCTCTGACAAGCCTGACGTTTCCCAAGACCCTTACCTATATTGGAAACCGCGCATTCCAAGACTGCGCCGGGTTAATCAACCTGAGTTTTCCCGTAAAGCTAACGACCATCGGCAAAGAAGCCTTCAGGGGATGCCGCGGACTTACAAACCTGAGCCTTCCGGACTCGGTGACGACAATCTCGGATCATGCCTTCAGGGGATGCCGCGGTCTCATCGAAGTCAAGCCGGGCAAGGCGGTCACCTCCATCGGCAGTTTCGCGTTCAGCGGTTGTAGGCAACTAAAGAAATTTGCAATCCCCGAGACTGTGACCACGCTTGGCCCGGGGGCTTTCGCCTCCTGCGAAAGCTTGGAAGAAGTGACCATTCCTCCGAGGCTTAATCACGCCATCTCCACCTCGCACACCTCTGCGGAAGGGTCGATCTTGTCGCAATTTTTCGAGTGTAGCGCTTTAACCACCGTTACGATCATGGTTCCCACCGTAAACGCAATATTCACTGATTGGATCGACAATGATCTGCTGAAGACAAATGCAGTCACCAAAATCATTTTGACCTTGGGAGTGACCGACGTGGGGGACTTATCATTCCGGAACAAAAGCTCACTCCTAAGCATCAAGTTTCCGGAAAGCGCCAAGAGGATAGGAAACTTAGCTTTTCAAAACTGCACCGGATTGAAGGATATCAATCTGGAAAAAGGCATCGCGAGCATCGCAGCCAACGCCTTTGAGGGATGCGAAAAGCTGGCTGCGATAAACGTGCCCGAGGGCAACGGCCTTTACTCCAGCAAGGACGGACTGCTCTTCAACAGCTCTGGAGAAACCCTAATCAAATGCCCGGAAGGAAAGGCAACCGACCTCACCCTTCCCGAGAAGGTAAAGACAATAGGCGTCAACGCCTTTCGTCGATGCAAAGACCTAAAGAGTGTCACCCTACCGGAGGGAATTACAGTCATTGGGTCCCATGCTTTTAGTGAATGCACAGGTCTGAAGGGCATTACCATACCCGACAGCGTGACCTCCATCGGTAATCACGCTTTCAGTGCATGTAATGAATTAACCGAAATCACCATTCCAAAAATGGTTACCGCTATCGGAACATTCGCATTTGCCGGCTGCGCAAAGCTGAAGGAGTTAACTATCGGCGAAGGTGTAACGAGCATTGGTACTGCTGCTTTCAGTGAATGCAAAAACCTCACGAGGGTGAAAGTCCTCGGTAGGGGTATCAGAGAGGCCGCAGACGTTTTCAAAAATACGCCTGCCACCATCTATTTCATGCCCGGAGCTCAAGGTTGGGCACCTGTCTGGAACGACAGGTTCGTAAGACCTATCAGCGATAAACCGTAGCGGCTTATGACTTTCATCACTTACACGGCGCTCAAAGCATTAATTATCTTGATTGTTGCTGTCCCGTTCAGTTATCGACTTGTTCAAAATTCCCTTGAGCACATAACTTTCAAATCATGCAAAACCACTTTTAAATCCTCAAAAGACATACCATGAAAATATTATTCCCGCTTATCCTCACTGTCATACTCTCGCTGAGTGCCTTCAGCGCCAAGGCGGAGCGCCTCGTTCTCGTGGGCGCCTCTTACGGCAAGAACATAGTCGCCATCACCGACGCCAAGGGCGACGTACTTTGGTCTCACAAAACCGCAGGACCACAAAGGGGTCACACGGGCCACCACGACGTTCATATGCTGCCCAACGGCAACATTCTCTTTCACGACACTTGGACGACCCTCAAGGAAATAACCTTGGACAAGAAGGTGGTCTGGGAATACGACTGCGCCAACAGCATCGGGAACAAGGGGAAGCGGGTCCACGTGCACGCCTTCGCCCGCCTGCCCAATGGCAACACCCGCATCGTGGAGAGCGGCGTGGGACGCGTCATCGAGGTAGACAAGAAGGGCAAGATCCAACACCAGTTTGCCATGAAGCCAGGCGGCACCAAGGAATCCCGCTGGGCCCGAGGCACCGACAAGGGAACCTATTTGATTTGCTCCGAGCGCCCCGGCGTAGTGACCGAGTATGATGTCAAGGACGGCAAGGTGGTTTGGGACTACCTCATCAACACCCGCGTCTACGGGGCCATGCGACTGAAGAACGGCAACACCTTGATCGCCTCCGGAAGCGGCAACAGCGTGGTCGAGGTCTCACCCGAGAAAAAGGTCGTTTGGGAAATCAAGGGCAAGGTTCCCGGCACCGAGGTGAACCTCAAGTGGATGACCTGCTTGCAGGAGCGCGATAACGGAAACTTCATCGTGGGTAACTGTCACGCCGGCCCGGACAACCCGCAAATTTTCGAGATCACACGCGAGAAAAAGATCGTCTGGGAGTTCAATGAGTACGAGCTTGTGGGCAACGGTTTGGCCTGCTGGCAAGTCATCGAAGGCGAGCAAGCCGCGATGGTGCACAAGAACCTGAAAGCCCTTAAGTAAAAGATGAGCAAGCACCGCAACGGCAAGTTCAAGAGTGTCGTCTAGGAGCTTCCGCGCAAAGGATGCATCGGGTTCAAGAAAATCGCATACCCCCGCTATGCTCGAATCCAATGCTTCGGAAATGAAACTTCTTCGCTATATCAAGGTACTTTCGGGTACCATCGGGGCAGTTGGCATGGTGGGTTCGTTGGTCGTATTCGCCCTCGTGCCACGCGCTTCTATCGTCGACTATTTTCCAGTGCTGCAGGACATTTTTCCGCCACCGGAAGAAAAGCCGAAAATGGTTGAGGCAAAGGTCCCGGTCGTGACCGTGGTCAAGAAGCCCGAGGCAGTCGTTGCATTACCCGAAACAATCACCGAATCAGTACCTTCAGAATATGAGCAATTCCTTGCCCGAGACAAGCCGGAGAAGCCACCGGAAGCACCTGAGCTAGCCGTCGAGGAGGCGGATGAGGAAGTCGACCTCGACGATCCCGGCGTTCTCGAGAAAATTGCCGAAAAGGCGACGGACTTGACTCAATTGCGTCTGCGTTGGAACCGCGGAGTGGAGACGGCTTCAGATCAGGGCGGTCGCTTCACTGGTTGGGCCAAGCGGATTAATTCCAAGAATGGCCAAGTGGAGGAATTGGGGCACTTCGCGGATGGTTTGCGCGACGGTCTTTGGGTCCAGTGGTCCAAGAACAGCCAAAAACAAATGCAGGGGCACTACAAGAATGGTCGACAGGAAGGAGTTTGGACGCAATGGAAGTCCAATGGCGTCATCGCCAAGGAATACACCTACGTGAACGGCAAGAAGGGTCGCGACAAGATCGAACTGGACCAAGATGCCAGGCGCCTGCGGTGGCGTGAAATGCTCGAGGAAAGAGAACGTCTCCGAGAGGAGAGGAAGCCTATGAAGTCCGGACTCTTGCCCGAGGGAAAGGATGAATCTGGCGGAGCCTACGCCTTAGTCAAGGGTGGCACCATCACCGAGCACAAGGACTCCGCCCTCTCCCATGCGCTGACAAGTGAAGGCGAGGCAATCGCCCTCCACGAACTGCCCGAACCAGCCAGCCGCAAGCTGGTGCTCAAGACATCCTACAAGTCGCTTGCCCAAGGAAAAATCAAGAACGCCGCCATCGCCTTCGGGGACATTCCCAAGAACGACGCCCTTCTGAAGGCGGGCACGGCCATCGGAATGAACGCCCATGTTCTCTTTCCCGGGTCTTGGGAAAACGTTTCGGCCGGGGTCCAAAGGGCCATGCGGCCTAATAATATTTCCAGCTTTGACATCACCTTGGCGGTCGATCTCGCCAAGCGTTCCGTCACCGCCACCATCAACGACCGGTCTCTCACCTTTCCGCTTCCGGAAGACATCAAGCGGATCCGCTACTTCGGGCCCTACGTGAAGGCCACCAGTTCCGCCTTCGCCCCGATCGAAATCGTCGAGGCAAAGTAGTGGCATAATGCAAAAAATCATGAAACTGAAATATCATTCGACCTATTTTTTTGTCATTGCGCTGACTTTGGCCACCTCTGCTTCCGCCGCCAAAGCCGGTTTACAAGGAGGAACCGGGGCCATCGAAATCACCCACGACAAGAAAATCGTCTGGAAATTCAACGAGTTCGAGCTCGGCGACAACAGGTTGGTCTGCAGGCACGTCCTCGAAGGCAAGCAAGCCGACATGGTGCGTAAAAAACTTAAAGCCCTCAAATAAAGATGAAGAAAAAACTGACTCTCGTTTTTTTCGGAATTGCATGCGCCTGCCTCGGGCAAGCGAAGGACAAGCCCACCAACTTCGTTGTCTTCCTGACCGACGACCTCGGCTGGGGAGACCTCGCCTGTTACGGGCATCCGGTCATCAAGAGCCCCAACCTCGACAAGTTCGCCAAGCAGGGAATGCGATTCACCCAAAGCTATTCCGCCTGCGGGGTATGTTCGCCCTCCCGCTCTTCGATCCTCACCGGCAGGACACCCTACCGCAACGGCGTATGGCGCTGGATACCGGGAGGGCACCAAGTCCACCTCCGAACCAGCGAGACCACTTCGGCCGAGCTCCTGCAGGAAAAGGGCTACGAGACCTGCCACGTCGGGAAATGGCACCTCAACGGCAAGTTCAACAACAAGGCCCAACCACAACCCGACGCCCACGGCTTCGAGCACTGGATGGCCACACAGAACAATGCCGCCCCCAACCACCGCAACCCGCGCAACTTCGTCCGCAACGGCAAGGAAGTAGGTGAACTCGAAGGTTACTCCGCCCCTTTGGTGGTGGAGGAAGCCATCCGCTGGCTGAAGAAGAAGCGCGACCCCAAGAAACCGTTCT
Organism: Opitutia bacterium; assembly: GCA_018695085.1. Lineage (GTDB taxonomy): Bacteria > Verrucomicrobiota > Verrucomicrobiia > Opitutales > Seribacteraceae. Next base: position 4,928 of record JABHOU010000030.1, read on the forward strand.
TCCTCAACGTCTGGACCCACGAACCCCACCTTCCGATCGAGTCCGACCCCAAGTTCATGGAACTTTACAAGGAGTTCGACGACGACGGCATTCGCCAGCATCACGGAAACGTCACGCAAATCGATCACGCCTTCGGCGACCTCATGAAAGCCTTGAACGAGCTCGGCGAAACAGAGAACACCTTCGTCATCTTCACTTCCGACAACGGCCCCGAGGGGAACGGCAGGAATGGACGCACCCGTGGTTCGACCGGCGGACTCCGCGAGCGGAAGCGTTCCTCCCACGAGGGCGGCATCCGCGTGCCCGGCATAATAAGATGGCCAGGCCAGGTGCCCGCAGGCACCACAAACCGCACACCCATAATCGGATCCGACGTTTTCTCCACCATGCTCGCCATCGCAGGGATTCCCCTGCCCGACGACCGCACCATAGACGGGGTAGACATACAGCCCGTCTTTGCGGAAAAACCGATCAAGCGTCCCGTACCGCTGTACTGGCGCAACCACTTGGCGCGAGACAACATTCACATCGCCTTACGCGACGGCGAATGGAAGATTCTCGGCAGTAAATATCTGGATCACTTCCAACTCTATCACATCGAGAAGGACTGGCAGGAAAAGAACGACCTCGCCTCATCCAACCCCAAGAAGCTCGCCGAACTGAAGGAGAAACTGCTCGCGGTGCACGCCCAAGTGGAAAAGGAAGGCCCCAGCGAATGGTGGACGAACGAAGCGCCTCGCGGCAAACCAAGAAAGCCCAAGAAGTCCGGGCTTTTACCCGAAGGAAAGGATGAAACCGGTGGGGCCTACGCCTTGGTCAAAGGAGGCACCGCCACCAAGCGCAAGGACCTCTCCCTCTCCCACGCTCTAACAAGCTCCGGTGAAGCAATTGCCCTCCGCGAACTACCCGAGCCCGCCACCCGCAAGCTGGTGCTCAAGACATCCTACAAGTCGCTTGTCTCCGGAAACACCAAGAATGCCGCCATCGCCTTCGGGGACATTCCCAAGAACGACGCCCTCCTCAAAGTGGGCACGGCTATCGGGATGAACGCCCACGTTCTCTTCCCCGGCTCTTGGGAAAACGTATCGGGCGGAGCCAAGAGCTCCATGCTGGCTAAAAAGGATTCCAGCTTTGACCTCACCTTGACGGTCGATCTCGCCAAGCGTTCCGTCTCCGCCACCATCAACGACCGGACCCTGACCTTTCCCCTTCCGGAAGACATCAAGCAGATACGCTACTTCGGGCCCTATGTAAAAGGTACCAGTTCAGCCTTCGCACCAATCGAGGTTGTCGAGGCCAAGTAACGGGATTGCACAAGGCGTCATGAAGGGGAAATTTCATTGGTTGAGTTTGCTTGCCCTCACTCTTTCGCTTCCGCTCTCCACGATCGCCGCAGACACTGGATTGCAAGCTGGCACCGCCATCGTGGACGTCACCCCTCAGGAGTGGCCTCTGGTCCTGCGCGGCTCCTTTTTTCCAAAGCCCGCCAAAACCGCACACGACCCGCTTCATGTCAGGGCTCTCGCCTTCGAAAACGGAAAAGGACGAGCGGTCATCGTGATAGTGGACGTAATCGGCATTTCGCGTGAAACTCTCGATCCCGTAAAGAAACGGGCGGCCAAGTCAACCGGTTGGCGAACCGACCAAATGCTCATCACCGCCACCCACACCCACTCGGCCCCTTCCGCAAGTGAATCGGGCTCGGTTCCGCAAGTCGCCTTTGGTAAAAGGTTGGCCGACGGTATGGTGGAAGCCATTGAAAAGGCAGTCGATTCACTTCAGCCCGCCCAAGTAGGATTCGGGTCCGGACAAGTGCCAGACGAAGTGTTCAACCGTCGCTGGTATCTTCAGGAAGGCACTATGCCCCTCAACCCCTTCGGAGAACTGGACAAGGTGAAGATGAATCCCAATCGAAACCACATTGTCAAGCCCGCCGGGCCAACCGATCCCGAGGTGTGCATCGTAGACGTGCGAACCCGAAGAAACAAACCACTTGGTCTCCTCGCCAACTACGCTTTGCACTACGTGGGTGCGATCAACATAGGCGAACGGAAGGTATCGGCCGACTATTTCGGAGAGTTCGCCCGCATCATGCCTTGGCGTCTGCGAGCCATGTCCTCGGTAAATTTCGTCGCGATGCTCTCCAACGGTACTTCCGGAGACATCAACAACATCGACTTTCACGGCAAACGAGCGCCACGCCAACCGTTCGAACAGATCCGCATCGTGGCGGCCAAGGTGGCCGATGCTTCTTGGCGGGCCAGCAAGGGGATCGATGAGTACCACTCGGACGCTCCCGTGGCCATGCGGCAGCGCGAGGTGCCTCTCGACTGGCGGAAACCCTCCCAAGAACTGGTCGAGAGAGCTAAAAAAATCCTCGCCATGTCGAAAGAGGAACAAGCCGAATTACCGCCCCTTGCCACCAACTACGCTCAACGCACATTGTCACAGGAAAAGCGCGAAGGAAAAGCCGACTGCCTGGTACAGGCCATCCGCATAGGTGACCAAGCCATCGTTTCCTTCCCCTTCGAAACCTTCGTGGAAACGGGTCTCGAAATTAAAAAGAAAAGCCCCTTCAAGCACACCTTCGTGATCGAACTTGCGAACGGCTCCTATGGCTACCTTCCGACACCGAAGCATCACGAACTCGGCGGATACGAGACTTGGCTGGGCACCAACAAAGTGCAGAAGGATGGCTCCGATCTTCTCACTCGCAACCTCCTCGAGATGTTAAATGAACTTCACTCCGGCAAAGGCAAGTAACCAAACATTGGATTTACCATGAAAAATCGCATTCGTTCCATCGCCTCAGTTACCTTTCTCTTGTTTTGCCCGAAAGCATTTGCAGAGGAATTATTCAAGGCCACGGCCCTTACGAAGCCCGGCGAGTTCACCAAGGGCATAGAAGGTCCCGCCTGCGACAAGGCGGGCAACGTCTTCGCGGTGAACTTCAAAGAACAGGGCACCATTGGCCGCGTGACGCCCGATGGCAAAGGCGAAATCTTCCTCACCTTGCCCGAGGGAAGTACAGGCAACGGCATACGCTTCGACAAGAAGGGCAACATGTTCATCGCCGACTACCCCAAGCACAACGTATTGCGAGTGGACGCGAAGACCAAGAAGCTGACTGTCTTCACCCACGAACCGAAAATGAATCAGCCAAACGACTTGGCCATCGACGCCAAGGGAAACCTGTACGCCAGCGACCCGAGCTGGGCCAAGGGCACAGGCCAAGTGTGGCGAATCTCGAAAAATGGAAAGGGCCTGCTCCTCGCCGAAAACATGGGTACGACCAATGGAATAGAAGTGAGTCCGGGCGGTAAAACCCTTTACGTCAACGAGTCCAAGCAGCGAAATATTTGGGCTTTCTCCATCAAGAAAGATGGTTCGATCGCGAAGAAGCGCCTGCTGAAGAAATTTGAGGATCATGGGTTCGACGGCATGCGCTGCGACGCCAAGGGAAATCTATATGTCACACGCTACGGAAAAGGCACTGTGGAAATTCTCTCCCCCGAGGGAAAAATCCTCAAGGAAGTCGATGTTCTTGGGGCGAGACCCAGCAACCTCTGTTTTGGCGGACCTGATGGCCGCACCGTCTATGTAACCGAAGTCGAGCACACGCGCATCGTGCAGTTTCGCGTCGAACATCCGGGCTTGAGCTGGACGCTGAACCAATAGATGCCACTGCTCGAGTGATGGTGCGTCGACTGTATCCCCTGTTGTTCCTATTCCTTGCCTGGCCCAAAGGCGCGGAAACAAAAGAGGATAGCGATCGTTTCGAGTTCACCCGCATGCTGGCTCATTGGGCGAATTACGCGGAAGCCGGCTACCTTGACTTCATCAACGAGACGAAACCCGATCTCGTCCAGCTGGGTTTCTACGGGGCGCATTTCTGGGGTCTCGCGCACACCCCGCAATACAAAGGCTATCCCGCTCATTTCCCAGTAAGAGGGTTGAACGAGTGCGGCAAATGGTTCGAACGAAGGAACGCGGAATTGGCGAAACGCAAGGTGCGCGTGATCGGGCACCTGAACGTCGAGTTCCTGGTCGGTGACCCCGATGGACCGGAAGGCCCGCGAGGGTTCTTCAAGTTCTATCGCGACCTATGGGACGAAAACGAACTTGGACCGAAACCCGTGAAGGATCCGCTGGACTTCCTCGAAAGGGACAAGCAAGGCAAACCATTGGTGAAGAACAGTTACCGCATAGGCGGCATGAAGGAATACTTCGCCTGCCTCCGCAACCCGCACTGGCAAACCGTGCTGAAGGCATGGGTGAAGCGAGGCATCGAGCGTGGAGTGGACGGCTTCGTGGCCAACTACTTCTACCGGCACGACTGCCACTGCAAATATTGCCTGTCCGGATTCAAGCAATACCTAGCAAAACGCTTCACGAAACAGGAACTGAACGATCGGCTCGGCATCGCCAACTTGGACTCCCATCGTTTCGACGAACTCGTTTGCTGGCACAACCCGAAGGAAACCACCCCACTCCGCCTCGAGATGCTTCGCTGGTCGCAAATCTCAAACAAGGAGGTATTCGACGAGGTCTTCGTTCGGCATGGCCGCCGACTCAAGCCGGACTTGCTTGTCGCCCAGTGGAACCACTTGGGCAACTTCAGCCAGATCAGTGGAGACGAGCGGTGTCTCCTACCCGCCGACCTTTGGGGCAAGGATGAGGACTACGCTTGGTATAGCACGGGGAACGCAACCACCTACACCGACCTGCCCAACCGCATTCTGGGCGACGCCACCCTGCAAGCTAGGTACATTCGAGGAGCGTTTGGCGACAAGCCTTTCACCATTGGTAAATACGAAGGCGTGCGCACACGCGTCGCCATCGCCGAGTTGGCTGCCAACGGCGGGGCTCCCATGGGTTTCTACGCCCGGTTCAGCGACCCCGCGGCCCGCGAGGTGTTCGTCCGCTACTATCAATTCCTCGGACGCCACGACGACCTTTTCCGTGGCAACTCTCCTCACGCCGAGGCTCTTCTTCTCTTTCCCCGAAAGGCAATTCGGCAAGGCAATCTCGAACCTTTGGAGGCCTTCCGCAAACTTGGTAGGCAGCTGCTCGATCAGCATGTCCTCTTCGACGTATTGCCCGACGACTTGGCAACGCCTGAAATACTTGCCAAGTACCAGGTCACGATCGATCCTGGCAAGGACTCCTTGCCGTCACGGAAACGACTCAGCCGCTTTGACGCGCCTGCCACGCTGCGGGTATGCGCAAACCGCCCCGCCAAGGGAAATGAAATCGATCTGCACTTCGTCAACTATGATCGAGACGAGCTCCCCAAGAGAGCCAACGGCAAAGCAAATCATGGTCGTGGTCCAGCCGATGAAAGACCCAAGGCCGTTTCGGGAACCGAGGTGTCCTTTGTTCTTCCCGCGG
>JABHOU010000364.1 GCA_018695085.1 Opitutia bacterium
GTTCGCACCCTTGATTCGACCTGCGGCAAAGAGGGGCTGGCTAGAACAGGGCAATCGCTTATCTCCTCTTTGAAAAGGTATTGAAATAAAGACCCTCCATGACCGCTTAATGAACAAAGCAATTCTCATCCCGGGCCTGTTGCTCTCCTGCTTCTCCCTTCTCGTCGCCGACGAACCCCGCCCTTTCTTCATCGAAGGCTATTCCAGCCAACTTAGCTACGCTCCCGGTGAGGAACTCAAGCTGCACACCTCGACCAGCGCCAGACAGTTTGGAATTCAAATCACGAGACATGGAGCCAAGAAGGAAACCGTTTTCTCCAAGGCTGGTATCCGTGGCGCCGAGCATCCGATTCCCGAGAATGCTTCCTCCCATGGATGCAAGTGGCCTATCGGGTTCAAGATGGTCATACCAACCGATTGGAAGAGCGGTTACTACGAAGTTTCGTTGAGGGTTGAGGACGGAGGCGGAAAATTCATCCACCGCAACCGCCGAACCGCCGAAGGGAGTTGCCATTTCATCCTGCGGACCGCCAACCCGGGCAAGAAATCGAAAATCCTTCTCCAGTTTTCCGTGAACACCTACAATGCCTACAACAACTGGGGCGGTTCCAGCCTCTATGGCTACCATGGCCGGGCCAAGCTACAAGGAAACCAGGTATCCTTCAATCGCCCGCCTCGTACCATCTTCAACAATTGGGAAGCACCCTTCGTGACTTGGGCGGAAAGCAATGGTTACGAATTGGAATACGCCAGCAACATGGATCTCGAGCTGCGCCCCGAAATACTCGAAAACTACCGGCTCATCCTCAGCGTCGGCCATGACGAGTATTGGTCCGCCCCGATGAGGGACAGTCTCGAGAAATTCATCGCTGACGGAGGTAACGCAGCTTTTTTCAGCGGCAATTCCGTCTGTTGGCAAGTCCGCTGGGAAGCCGGCGATCGAGCCCTTACCTGTTGGAAACAATGGTTCAACCAAGACCCCTTGTACTCCAACAAAGATCACCGCTTGCTCTCCACCCTGTGGAGCCACCACTTGGTCAAGCGCCCGGAGAATGAGCTTACGGGAGTCGGTTTTCTTCATGGCGGATACCATCGCAGTCATGGCCAGTTCATGGACGGCAAAGGTTCGTACACCGTCCATCGCCCGGACCACTGGGTATTCGCCGGTACCAACCTAAAGCGAAAAGATGAGTTCGGCGGAAAAGACACCATCGTTGGCTACGAATGCGATGGTTGCGAAATCGAATGGCGTGATGGCCTGCCATTCCCCACGCACAAGGATGGCACACCGAAAAGTTTCACGATCCTAGCGACCTGCCCCGCTCGTTGGGCTCCGGGAGATAGCCTTTGGTATGACAAATGGCCTTCCCCGGATCATTCCGGTAATGCAGTTCTCGGGGTATACCAAAATGGCGGTACTGTCTTCACCTGTGGCAGTACGGATTGGTCCCACGGCCTGCGTGGAAAAGATCCAAAGGTGATCCAAATAACCAAGAACGTGCTCGACCGACTATCCAAACCGTGATTCTCGATTTCGAGAGTTCGGGGTGGACGCAATAAGATGAACGGTTTTATTTCGCCTTACCCTTCATGAGGTAACCCGGTCCAATTAAAGTATACTTAAACGAATAATCGTGGGACATTGTTATTTCCCATCACAAAAGAAGAAAATTATGGAAAAGAAAATCGATGACTTGTCACTTTCACGCCGCAGCTTCATAGGAAACAGCGGAAAAATCGCCGGAGTAGGTGCGCTGGCTGGCGTAACTCTGCCAATGGTTCACGGAAAAACTGACGACACGACGAAGATCGCCTTGGTCGGATGTGGCGGGCGTGGCACAGGAGCCGCCAGTAACGCTCTTTCCGTTTCCCTTGCCAATGGCCCGACAAAACTAGTGGCGATGGCCGACGTGTTCCAGCATAAGCTAGACAGCAGCTACAACGGTCTCAAGAAGAAGCATAAGGACAAGGTGGAAGTATCCCCCGACAACAAGCATATCGGCTTCGACGGCTACAAGAAAGCCATGGATGCACTCGACAAAGGGGACGTGGCGATCTTCACCACACCCTGCGCCTTTCGCTGGGTGCATTACGAGTACGCCATCAAGAAAGGCCTCAACGTCTTCATGGAAAAACCCGTCACACCGGATGGTTTCTCGTCCCGCAAGATGCTCGAATTGAACGAAATGGCCAAAAAGAAAAATCTTAAGGTCGGAATCGGGCTGATGTGTCGGCATAGCCAAGCCCGCCGCGAATTGTTTTCCCGTATCAAGGACGGCGAACTGGGCGATATACTCGCCCTTCGCGCCTATCGCATGCAAGGCCCCATCGCCTCCTGCTTCACCGGCAAGAAACCAGCCGACGAAAAGGAGCTAATGTTTCAAATACGACGCTTCCACAGCTTCCTCTGGCTGAGCGGTGGATCCTTCAGCGACTTCTTCATTCACAACATCGACGAGTGCTGCTGGATGAAGGATGCTTGGCCGGTCAAGGCCCAAGCCCAAGGCGGTCGCCATTATCGAGGCGACAGCATCGACCAAAACCTCGACAA
>JABHOU010000330.1 GCA_018695085.1 Opitutia bacterium
CAAGCGACGAAAGGCGAAGAGAAAGTCATCCGCCGTAAGTGGAGAGCCATCGGACCACTGGGCATCTTTGCGAAGTTCGAAAACCCATTCGTCGGGACGCTCGGGGTTGGTGGGGGACCACTTTTGAGCCACTCCCGGCAGCGCCACGCCATCCTTGGACGGATGGGCTCCGACCAATCCCTCGAAAAGAGCCCGGATGATATTGCTCTCCAGAACACCGCTTACGATGTGAGGGTCCAGTCCCTTGGGTTCGGCCGTATTTCCCATGATGAGAATCCCATCCCGTGAGGCCTTTTTTACCGGGGTTTCGCCTGAACATGAGCAAAGGAACAGGCATGCGAGCACACCCCATAACCATAACACGGCCGGTTTTTCCTTTTTTTGCATGTGTTGTTCTACTTCGATGTTCATGAAAGGTGAGCACATGGGGCATATTGGCAAGCAAAAGGAAATGAAATTTTAGTCTGAAAAAGATTGGCTTACAGGTACTGTTTGCCCTAACCCTTCGGTCATCAATCCATTTCAACATACGGTAAGTCATAACGTTCTCGGCTCTCATGCGTGAATATTTCATACGCCGATTTCTCTTGATCCCGCCGACTTTGCTGGGAGTTACCCTGCTGGTTTTTACGATTACCCGCTTCGTGCCGGGCGGTCCCATGGAAAGAGCCTTGCAGGAAGCGCAAAAGGCAACCGAGGGCGGTGGGTCCGGGAGTGGACAGATGGGTGGAGGAATGAGTGAGGAACAGGTCGAGGAACTGGAAGAGGAGTACGGTTTCGACAAACCGATCCTTCAAGCCTATCTCCAATGGCTTGGGGCATTGCCCAGGGAACGCAGGTTAAGCAAATCGGAGTTTCGCCCATTGGGCAAAGACAAGGTCGGTGAGGATCTTGTAAGCGATCCGGACAACGAGACCTTGGTGCTGCTCAAGGGCAGTGGTCGGCAGGCGAAAATCATTCGTGACGGCAACGGAACCGAAGTAATTTCTGCGACCTACTTGGACAATAATAAATCGATTGCCGAAGATGATTGGGAAACCCGTATCGAGACGATCGAGGACCGTCAGGAGCGATGGGTTCGTCGCTCCGGCGAGGACATCTCAAAAGCTCCTCAGAATTATGATGACCGGGCAATCGTCTACAAGACCCGTTTCGCGGGTCTCCTGCAAGGCGACCTCGGGCGGTCTACGGATTTCGGTGACCCAGTTTGGTCGTTGATCAAGGGACGCATCCCCGTGGCCCTTTACTTTGGCATACTTACGGCCTTGATCACCTATGGAATCTGTTTGCCCTTGGGTATCCTTAAAGCCATCAAGCACCGTACCGCCATCGACAACCTCACCTCCATCCTCATTTTCGTCGGATATGCGATACCCGGCTTTGCCTTGGGCGCCGTTATGCTCGTCTACTTGGGAGCCCGGGGCGGATGGTTTCCGTTGTTCGGCCTGACCGACCCCAATTTCGACGGCATGAGCATAGGAGCGCAATTCGTTGACTTAGCCCATCACACCGTCCTCCCTCTTCTCTGTTACGTTGTGGGCGGATTCGCTTGGTTAACCATGATGATGAAGAACAACTTAATGGACAACCTGGCAGCCGACTACGTTAGGACGGCGGTTGCCAAGGGTGTCTCTTTTCGCAGCGCCGTATTCAAGCACGCCTTTCGCAATTCCTTCATTCCCATCGCCTCCACCTTGGGGCAACTGATCACCATCTTGGTCAGCGGCAGCATCCTGATCGAATCCGTTTTCGACATTCAGGGATTCGGTCTGCTGCAATACCAAGCCTTGTTGGGCAGAGACCAAACCGTGATCATGGGCACTCTTACCATAGCGGCCTTCCTTCTCGTCCTAGGCAACATCCTGTCCGACATGATCGTGGCCATGGTGGACCCACGTGTTAAGTTCAACTGAAGTCGTTATGCTGAGAATTTTTGGAAGACTCTTCTTGTTCGGGGCACTCTTGGGTGCTCTCGGCGAGTTAATTTCGGTGGAGTTTCCAACAGTGCGTTTTCCTTTCACCTTGAGCCGTGAAATCGGCTTCTTGCACGCCGATCTGGAAAGTGGAAATATGTTTCCGTGGTTTGGCTGGTTCACGACTATCTTGTTTCTCGGGATAGGGGTATTCATCGAACTGACCCTTGCCAAAGGTTTTCGCTTCACCCCAATTACCCTGCGTAGGATCGAGCGTTTTAAATCGATCAAGCGCGGTTATTATTCACTCATCTTTATCTTTGCCTTGGCTGCGATAGCTTCTTTGGACCATCTATTGGTTGGGAATGAAGCTTTGGCTGTAAAGCATAATGGGAACTGGTCTTTCCCCGCCTTCACTCGGGAGATTGAAAAAGGCCATGCCTTCGGAATCAAGGGCGACGAGGGGCAAGGTCCCCCGAGTTACCGAGATTTGCAGATTAGTTTCGCCGATGGGAGTGGAGACAATCAAGTTGTCATGCCCCTCCTTCCTTATGCACCAACCGGTGATACAATCGCGGCCGTTTCGACCAAGTTGGAAGTTGCCCCAAACGGCTTGGCAATGGACGGGGGCAAACCCTTTTCAGGCTTGGCTGCCAGAATTTATGACCCAGTCCAGCCAGAACGCATGCATTTGCGGTTTCGCTTTCGAAATGGGCGTAAGGATGGGCCCACCGACGGGTGGGATCGTAACGGAACGAGAGTCTATGGTGGAGCTTACCACGCCGGGGAATTAGTGAAAGATTCGGAATCATGGAACGGTACGGGTGATCTGGCGACCTTCCTTGGCCAAGAAACAGGCGATTTACGCCAAGTGCATTTTCCTCCATCCCCTCCTACTCTGGGTTCGGAACAAACGCACGCCCTAGGCACCAACTCAAAAGGTTACGACGTACTGGCCTACCTCTTCGGCGGTTTGCAGGTAAACTTCAAGGCAGCCATCATCTATATCCCGTTAGTTTATGCTCTGGGCATATCAATCGGGCTACTGATGGGCTTTTTCGGCGGAGCCTTCGATTTAATTATCCAGCGCCTGATCGAAATCCTGTCCAACATCCCCTTTCTATTCGTCGTGATGATTGCCAGTACGGCCATCCCGGAGCGGCTTAAGGAAACCGCAGGACTATGGATTATCATAGGTATACTTTTGCTATTCGGGTGGATGGGGATGACCTACCTGATGCGAACGGCGGCCCTCAAGGAAAAGGCCAGAGACTACGTCGCGGCCAGTCGGGTAATCGGAGCCTCCACGCCTCGGATTCTCTTTCGCCATTTGTTGCCCAACTCAGTCGCCATCATCGTGACCTTGGTCCCGTTCTCCGTTTCCAGTCTGATACTCGCCTTGACCTCGCTCGACTACCTTGGTTTCGGACTGCCTGCCAAGTACGCCACTTGGGGTCAGTTGCTTCGCGACGGCCTGGACAATTTATCGTCCCCTTGGTTGGTCACCTCGTCTTTCATGGTACTGGTTGGGTTGCTCATCCTGATCACCTTCGTCGGCGAGGCCGTTCGAGAGGCATTCGACCCGAAGAAATTCAGCTACTATCGTTGATCTGATGAAAGTTTGGTTCATACTCTCGGCTTGTTTTTTCACCTTGTTCTTACTTGGAGGATGCGAACGAGTTGACGAGAGTCTTTCGACGGAGGCGGATTTCGAAAAATGGCACCCCCAGTATAATCGCTACATCCGCAATTGGTTGACCAAGAAAGTCGAGGAGATTGAAATCGAGATGGAGAAGCTCAATGCCGAGCTTGGAGATGCCGACGACGATGAAGGGAAGAAAAAGATTCAGGAAGTAATTCTCGAAAAGAAAAAACTTCTCGAGCGCATGCAAAGCCGCCAAGAGATGGGAGATTATTTCCAGTTCAAGACTGTTGAGGATTTGCCTTCGGAACTAGTCTGGGAAAACGGTTTGAAACAACCTGAAATCGGGGATCCCAAAGCTAAAAAAGGAGGCGCCTTTCGTTATTTCATCTCCTCTTTTCCACCAACCATTCGTCCATTCGGTCCAAACTCGAACAATTCCTTCCGCGGTGAACTTTATGACAATATCGAGATCAACTTGGTAGAGCTGCACCCCGAAACGGGTGAGGTGATTCCCGGAGTGGCCAAGGAATGGGCTATCGGCACGGACGGCAAAACGGTTTTTTTCCGTCTCGACCCCGACGCCAAATACAACGACGGCGTAGCGGTAAAGGCCATCGACTTTATGTGGTGGGTCTATCTCCGCGCATCGGACAACGTGGTCACACCTTGGTTCAAACAATACCTGCGCGAGCAAATGGCACAGTTCACCTTGTTCGGTACAGACATCATCGCGATATCACTTCCTGAACCCAAGCCGAAACTTGCCTACTTTGCCAGTCTGCCGCCATCACCGCCACATTTCTACAAACAGTATGGACCCGACTACAAGGAACGCTACCAATGGCGCGTCCCGCCCACTACCGCCGCCTACACAGTAAAACCTGAAGACTTGGTTAAAGGCGTCTCCATCACCTTGAGTCGAACGGATAACTGGTGGGCCAAAGACAAGAAATTCTTTCGTTACAGGTACAATGTGAATCGAATTAGATATACAGTGGTCAGAGATCGTTCCAAGGCATGGGAACTATTCCGGGCTGGAGAAATCGACTATTTCCCGATCACGCTGCCTGAATACTGGTACCAAAAATCCGAGATGCCCCCAGTGTTCGATGGCTACGTCGAACGTTACACCTGGTACAACCAGTTTCCGAGAATCCCATGGTCGCTTTACTTAAACTCAGCCAAAGAGCCTCTGGACAACCATGACGTCAGGTTGGGTATCTGCCACGCCTCCAACTGGCAAAAGGTCATCGACGTAATTTTTCGTGGAGATGCATCTCGCCTACCGGGCTGGACCAAAGGCTATGGTCGCTTCGACAACCCTGAGATAATGGCGCGCCCTTTTTCCATTAGCAAAGCCCGAGAACATTTCGCGAAGGCTGGATACGTCAAGGAGGGGGACGATGGCATTTTGATGAAAGAAGACGGGCAGCGCCTGGAAGTGGCGCTTACATTCTCCAGAATTCCCGTGAGGGAAAAGATGATGGTTATTCTGAAGGAAGAGGCGAAGAAGTCCGGGTTGGATTTCATAATGGATGGGCTCGACCACACAGTGGTCTACAAGAAAGAAATGCAAAAGAACCATCAAGCCGTCTTTTCGGCATGGGGCTTCCAACCGCCTTACCCAAGATATTACGAGTACTTTCACTCCAGCAACGCCTACGACGACAAAGGGAACTTGAAGCACAACACCAACAACGTGTTCTCCTTTTCCGACGAGCGCATGGATCAGTTGTCGGTGGCTTTTCGAAACGCTCGCACGGAGGATGAGTTGGAGAAATATGCACACGAGATGCAGCAAATCATTCACGACTCCGGGGTCTACGTTCCAGGATACATGACCGAGTTCTCTCGCATAGGATGTTGGCGCTGGGTACGTTGGCCAAATTCCGAATTCACTGAATTTTGTCCGCCTCGAACCTATGTCCCTTTCGAGAGTTACGTTTACTGGATAGACGAGGACATGAAACGCGAGACAGAAACTGCCAAGCGTTCGGGCAAGAAGTTTCCCGAGGTGCAAGCGGTCAAGCAAAGATACCGTATCAAGACCGAAACGAAAGGCGATGCCGGTGAGTAAGCTACTGAAGATTGAAGGTCTTGAGTCGTGCTTTGATACCGAGGGTGGCCTTGTCCGAGCGGTGGACGGCGTATCCTTCGAACTGGAAAAAGGCCAAACTCTGGGAATCGTTGGCGAATCGGGTTGCGGGAAGACGGTTTCCGCGATGTCGATTGTCGACTTGCTGCCAAAGCCTGCCGGACGTGTATTGGGCGGCAGCATAAATTTCAAGGGGCAGGAATTGCGTGATGCCAATCCCGAAGTAATGTACAAGACCCGAGGAAATGAAATCGGAGTAATCTTCCAAGAACCGATGACTGCCCTGAACCCGGTGCAAAGGGTCGGCAAGCAAATCACCGAGGCATTGCTGCTTCACAAAGACATCAGCAAGCGAGAAGCGCTTCAGCATGCGGTCGAATTACTGGATGCCGTCGGTATTCCTTCCCCGGAAAGACGAATCTCCGACCACCCTCATGAACTTTCGGGAGGAATGAGGCAACGGGTGATGATCGCCATCGCCCTATGCTGCGACCCCGACCTGCTTATCGCCGATGAGCCGACAACGGCTCTCGACGTTACCGTGCAGGCCCAGATTCTCGACCTGATGTCGAAGATGCAGAAAGAACGCGGCATGGCTACTTTGCTTATCACGCATGACCTCGGAGTGATTGCCGAACAGTGCGACGAGGTGGTCGTGATGTACGCAGGACGCATCGTGGAACGAGCCCCCGTAAAGGAACTTTTTGCCAAGCCCAAACATGCCTACACCAAGGGATTACTAGCTTCGATACCACGATTGACAAACGAGCGAAAAACCGAACTGCGGACCATTCCCGGACAAGTTGCCTCCATTCAAGAATTCGTGGAAGGTTGTCGTTTCTGTCAACGTATGGAACGCAAAGGAGATACCTTGAACACTCGCCCCCGATACGAAGAAGTGGAGCCAGGCCGCTTTCTTGAATCCTGCCCCGCATGCACTTGACCAACCATGACTGAACCTAACGAGAATGGCGATATCCTGTCCGTGGAGAGCCTAAAAATGCACTTCCCTCTTCGGGGAGGCGTTCTCTATAGACAAACTGGTTCGGTAAAAGCGGTCGATGGCGTAAGTTTGACCATCGGCAAAGGGGAAACCCTAGGCTTGGTTGGGGAATCGGGTTGCGGAAAATCGACCTTGGGGAAATGCATTGTGAGATTGCTAAAAGCCACGGCAGGTCGGGTGGTTATCAAGGGAAAAGACGTGACCGAGATGCCCCAATCTCAATTGCGACCCTTGCGTCAGGACTTTCAGATGGTCTTTCAGGATCCGGCCGAGTCCCTCGACGCCCGAATGTCCGTAGGTGAACTGATCGCAGAGCCGATGGTCATCCAGAAACTCGGCACACGAGAAACGCGCAAAAAGAGAGTGGATGAACTATTGGAATTGGTGGCCATGCCGACTTCAGCCGCAAGCAAGTTCACCTTCGAGTTTTCAGGCGGGCAGCGCCAACGAATAGGCATCGCCCGATCTTTGGCTGTTAATCCCGATCTTCTAATATTAGACGAACCAGTTTCAGCTCTCGACGTCTCCGTCCAGAGCCAGATTTTGAATCTCCTTATGGATCTGCAACGGGAGTTGGGACTATCCTATCTCTTCATTTCCCACGATCTTGCCGTAGTGAAACACGTTTCCGACCGCATCGCGGTTATGTATCTAGGAAAAATCGTAGAGATGGCACCGGCGGAAGAGCTCTACGCCAATCCACATCACGCCTATACAAAGGCGCTCATCTCGGCCATTCCTGAGCCGGACCCAACCGTCAAACGCGTAAGCAAACCCATAGAGGGAGATGTGCCTTCTCCAATCGAACCACCGCTGGGTTGCGCTTTCGGGCATCGCGTATCGGCGCTTAACTATGAAAAAAGCATAGGCATGGACCTTCATCTAAGAGAAATAAACCCTGGACACCTAGTGTCTAACTGCCCGTGTTGCGTTGAGTAAACACTTTGGCGAGAAAAAGATGAAACTGAACGGTCAAGCAGGAAGACCTTCAAAAATCGCGCCTGGAAGCAAATTACATAGCTAGAAAAAAGGCTTGCGGGAAAACGCTCTAAGGAATTTCATTGGAGGTCGCCCAACAGTCCAATGGAAAAAAACTTGGCAGTGCCTCATACAAGACTATTTGATTCAACCATCGCAAGGAGTGTCCTGCTCCTCGTCCTTGTTGTATTCGGAAATGCATTTCACTCCGTCGGCTTGGCCCAAAAGACTGAAGACATGCCCTTGCGACAAGTCATTTCAAGTGCCCAGTCCAAGATTGGAGAAGGTGACTTTGCAGCTGCGGCTCCTTATTTGGACGAACTGGAAGCTCGCTTCGAAGGCGAAAAGGATCCCGCAATAGCTAAAATCCTCCAACAATTCGGATTCGTCCGAGGAATTGGTTATTTACAAAGTTTCGCCAAGACAGGTAAGCAAGCTTTTCTAGGAAGAGCTGCATCCGCTTTTGCTTTCTTTGCCGAAAAATTTCCAGATGACCCCAAAGCCGTATTGGCTATGCAGAAGCAGACGATGTGCCTACGAGCCCTCAACGAGTTCAACGAAGCAGCTAAGGTAATTGAGATTTTGCTCGATCCCCAAAAGCCCTACCGCAAACAAATCTTGAAGCGCAGCGAACTCATGAACCTGTATTTCGGTAGAGCCCAGTGCTACCACATTGAACAAGCGTGGGTTAAGGGTGAACCGGCGTTCAGGGAGTTGCTAGTGGTTGCAGACAAGGCAAAGGACGAGGATCGGGCTGCATACGCCGTGTCCTGCTTGGTTGAAATGTTTGTGGTGAATAAGCGCATAGACGATGTTTTCCCACTACTGCCGAGGCTGGCCGGAGATACACCGGCCCGATACGACATTCGACTTAACGTCAATCTAATGACGGGGGCAGAACAACTGAAAACAGCGGGGCGTCACTTAGAAGCTTCTCTGTTTTTTGCCCTCACAATGACCACCGAGGAAATAAAGAACTATTACGAAGAAAGGCTTAAACAATTAAAGACCGAGTTGACCACGCTTGAAAACTTCATGTCCCTTCGGGGAAATGCTCTTCCACGTCGTCGAGCGGAGATTCTCAAGGAAAGAATAAATGAATTGGCCATGAAGGTAACCAATGCGCAAGGCAGGCTGGACCAGATAGCTAAAATACCCTCCTTCACCACCACCTTAAGGTGGCGAAAGGCTGAGAATTACAAGGAGACAAAACGTGACTGGGAAGCTTTCTGGGCTTTCTATTGGCTCTACAAGGACTTTCCTAAACACGATAACGTTGAAAACTTTCTTTATGCAGCCTTTGCATCAGCAAATGGCGTAAAGCATCGAGAAAAGTCCATCGAGCTAGGAGAAGAGTACTTGGCCAATACGGATTGGAAAAGCTTTCGAGCCGACGTGACGTTCATTATGGCCAATGCCTACCAGTCCGAAGCGAAAACACAGGACGCACTCGCGAAGTCTCTCGATGGCGCCATTAGCACGAAAGACCGAAACGCGGGCTCGGAAGCCAAGACCAAGGCAGAAGAGTATTACAACCGTTTTTTTGAGCTTTGCGATCGATTTCTCGAGGTCATGCCCGAACACGAATATTCTCGAGACTTTATCAATATGATGGGCTCCGTTTACTTCGGTAGAAAAAGGTTCGACGACTTGCTCGTTAAGTTCGCGGGTGTAGAGAACGGTGTCATGGACAGATCCAAGGGGTATGTTAACAACGAAAAGTTCAATAAAAGCCCAGCCATGGCTCCAGCCCATTACTTCAGTGGGTTGGCCCTTCTGGCCACGGGGAAATTCAACGAAGCCAAACCACTGCTTGGCGCCTTGGTGGGAGTTAACGTTACAGGTCTACCGGTAAAAGATCTTTCCGTCATTGACGGGCTTGATGCCGAGGGAGAATTCGAAGAAAAGCCCTATGTGCCTGAAACTGAATCCAATCAATCCGAATGACTTTGAAGTGAATAATTTCAAATACATTCCGATTAGCCTGATCTTTACGTTCATATTCTCCTTGCAAGGGTGCGGAGGAGACGAGGAGCCATCGCTTCCCCCCAAGGATGATAAGGCAAACGCCAAAGAAGATACTACCATAGCTCCAAAAAAAGCAACTCCTCCTGAGCCGGAAGAAGAGCCCGAACCTGAACCCATTCCTGACCCTAATGGAGTTTATCTTCCAACGGACGAACAATCTAGCGGCAAACCCGTTTACGCCGATGGTGATGGCTTTTACCTTTGGTTCAACGGGCTTGAATGGAGGATTTCCGACAAAGTGGGAGGAGGAAAATCGGTGGCGGCAGGTAAGGCAGCCATTATGGATTCATGGACAAACGGGGGAAGAGTTCGCCATCATCCGTCCGAAGATTATGCCAAAGACGCGACTTTCAGATTGGCCGTCGCGTTTCAAGGAAGCGAAGATCACGTCAACGCCATCCGCCTGTTTAACCAATTCGTAAAAAAATTTCCGAACGACGACTTGGTTGCCGATGCGCATCTTAGCCTCGGAGATCTCTCGGTCAGTGGTCTTAAGGGTGACGAAAAACCTAGCTATGAACAAATTTCCAATTCTCGCATGCATTATGGGAAAGTCCGGGAACTCACCCAAAAGGTAAACCTAATACGTGATTCGTACTTTAACGAAGGACAGCTAATAGAAAATGTCGCGGCTGACCCAGAAGGACACGTCAATCATTACTTAACCCTAGATGCGAACAAGAACGAAGAGCTTGAAAGCACAGAATACGCTGCCACAGGATTAGCCGACAAATATCCCTTCTCCGAGGCTAATATAAACGGCGATAAAGTCGTGGATTGGGAAGAGCTGTACGAAGTCACCACTATTTCTCTTTATGGCTCGCTAGAAACCCTTTTTCGAGAATTCCTGGAGAAATTTGGGGATCAACAAGATTCGGGAGCCTCGCAAGCGACCAAAAAAATTGGAATGGCTTGCGAAAAGCAAGGGCGTCCTGCGGAAATGTTAAAGCTGTACCATGCCGACATTAAGAAATTCGGGAATGACCCCGGGAGCGTCGGCGTTGATGAAATCCTAAAAATTTATTCTGAAAAGTACGACCACTACGACAAACTGTTCGGAAATACTTACAAACTCTTGACCATAATCAAAAATCCGAGCCAAGACATTGAGTTCGTGTACAAGGATCGAAAAGGTAGCGAATCCACGATTTCGGGAACGGTGGAAGAAATCCTCAAGGACCGACGCAAGTTGTTGCCTTGGTTAGGCGCTGAATTCAAGGGCATGGAACAAGAAGTATACGACAAAATGGTGCGTGCCCGGACGGCCGTTTATTCCAATGACAACACCATAAGGGAATTTGACGGATTGCGAAAGAAATATGAAAAATTGGTAGCCAATTTTCCAAACGAACTCTCTCCCGCCTCGACATTTAAGAGGCTCTTTGACGAAGCAGAGTCGGCAGGGCAAACAGCTCTAGCCTTAAGGATGAGAGCCATGCTGGAAAAGGTGGGCGCCCCGGTGTCAGGCACCTATGTCCCTAACCGGGGCGATTTCCCAAACGCAAGTCCCGGCGTACTTGTGTGGATGGGCAAAAAGCTTCTTGCCCAGAACCAAACCGAGGATGCGATTGCAGCGATGGAACGCTTGGTTAATATGTATGGGGAAACAGGTGGTGAATTTCTTTTCGATGCTCATTACGTACTAGGGGAAGCAAGTGAGCGAGAACGCGACCACAAGGCTGCCGCCAACCACTATGACCAAGCCTTGGCCAACTCTTCTTGGCACGAGAACGCAGGTTCCGCCAGAATCCGCATGGGAAGAGCTTATTTCGAGGTGGGAAAAACGGATAGAGACAAAAATTCTTTCGAACGCGCGGCTTCCGCTTTTGAACAAGTTCGCAATGACGCCGACATGGCTCTAGAACTCCGTGCCGAGTCCTCTTTCATGATGGGTGAATGTCTATTTGCTCAACGAGATTCAGGAGGCGCCGCTTACTATTACATGGATACGGCATTGAACTTCCCGGCAAGCGTGACTTGGGCAGAAAAATCTTTTTTGCAAGCTATTCGATGCTTCGAGCAAGCGGGAAAGGGAGACGAAGTCACCAAAGTCGAAAAGCAGTATAATTCTTGGTCCGGTAAATATAAATGAGCTTTCCCTTTAACATTCTTCGGGCATCACTAGTAGTTTCAGCATTAGGAACGGCTAGCTTATCCGGGCAAGACTACTTCAAAACTTATGCCCCAAAGCAGGGCTTGCCAGTTAAGGTTTACTATGTGAACAACCCGAAACCGATGGAAACTCGGTTGCTAAGCGTAGACGATACCAAGGGCGTACTTAAAACAAGCCAATCAGAGTACAGCTTGAGGGAGTTGAAAACACGGAATAACATCGATCGTTTTGTTTACACCTTCCCCCCCCAGACTCTACAACAGTTAAAGTTTCTCTCGGACGAGCAGTACGACCCTCGCCTTCTGGATGCAATTAGGCCCGTCATATACCAAATATTTCCTTTCCACGAAATCAATCCGGAGTTCTTGTCCATTCACGACAATTGCCTAATATATGTTAGAGCTCTCATTGGGATGGA
>JABHOU010000028.1 GCA_018695085.1 Opitutia bacterium
AGATTTATTGCTTTCACAAACTAAATGACTTCTCTCGAAAACATCAGTTCCAATAATCTCAACCTCTACTTGGTTGGTTTCATGGGTACGGGAAAAAGCGCTGTAGGGCGACGCGTAGCGGACAAACTGGGTTTTCACTTCATAGACGTCGACCAAGCGATCGAGCAAGATGAGGGTATGGCGATTACTCAACTCTTTGCTGAACGAGGGGAAGAGGCTTTTCGGTTAATGGAAAGGAATTTCATCGAAAACGGGCATCCTGATTCAAACTGCGTAGTCTCTTGCGGAGGCGGACTATCAATACCGGAAGGCATGCCCGAATTGCTCAAGGGGAAGGGGGTGGTGGTTTGCCTTTGGGCTACTCCTAAGGTTATTTACGAGAGGACTAAGGGGCATTCGAAAAGACCCCTTTTGAACGTGGAGGACCCGCTGTCGAGTATTCGTGAACTACTGAAGGAACGAGAACCGCGTTATCGAGCAACGGGGAATCTTGTGTCTACTGTGGACCGAGGTCTTGCCGCAGTTACCGAAGCAGTGCTTCGCGTTTACCGGTCGCAAAGTTGAGAATCCGGATTCTATTCAACTATTTAGCGAGACTGCAGACGGAAATCTTGTAACTCGTTTGAACGGCAAATATCTACAAGTCGTGTGACTTTTTTAAGCGGCACGTCTTCGTCTGCAACTATTAGCACTTTTGGCTTTTGAGCTAATTGGGACGCAGTTCGGAGTGCGATTTTCAACTTTTGCTCGGATAGTTCGGAGTCGTTAAGGTAGTACTTGCCTTCGCGATCAATCGATAAGACGATTTCGTTTTGCAGCAAGTTAGAGCCTGCGGTTTCGATTTTCGGGAGACGAACGTTGATTGCCCTCAGGTTCTTGAATTGCATGGTGACGAGAAAGAAGACAATAAGAACCATCAGCACGTCGACGAGAGGGACAATGTCGATCCTGGGAGACTTTCGCCCTCGAGAAGGTTGAGACCTCCTCATGTTTTGTGTTGCGGACTTCTCGTTTCGTAGAGTCTTTCAGCCAACCATTCCAACCTGGTTGCTCGGTTGTCAATGACTCGCGAAAGAAACGAATGACCAACCAGTGCGGGAATTGCTATCGCCAACCCAATAATAGTGGTCAGCAATGCCATGGCGATCCCCTCAGAGAACGCACTTGCGTCCGGAATGCCCGAATCCGCCGGCATGCCGGAAAAGACACGCACCAGCCCCGTTACTGTTCCCAGTAAGCCGATTAAAGGAGCAATTCCGACAATTATTTCGAGAAGAAAAACACCTCGCTCCATCCCACTGATTTCCAAGCGGACATAGGCTCGAAGAACATCGAGTGACGATTGTTCTTTCGCTGCAACGCCCGCTAACCGCTCGGCAGCGGAACGATCATTCGTCTCCACATCGGTTATTCGACCTGAGTTCAGAGAATTCTCAACATGCTTCGGGATGGTGCGAGTGCGACGCAAGGCAAACCACCGTTCGAAAAAAATGAATACTCCGATCGTTAGGCAAATGCCCAAAGGATAGAGAAACCACCCTGCTTGTCGTACGTCAATGGGAGGTCGGATACTTCGAAAGATTTCTAGATGCTCTGGATCAGGTCTTTGTTCGCAACCTAGAATCAAATTCAAGTTTTCAAAACTATATCCAGTGGAATTGCTTTCTGGTACTGCACTGGATTGTTCCTCTCTAAATCGGCGAAGAGATTCCGGAGACGAGAGATTGTATTGGGTGAGAGTATAGTCAAAACCCTCAACTTTCAGGTTTAATTCACTTACGCCCCTAGTTTCGTAAGTGGGCGAACCGGTGGCCGCAATTTGAGATTCAAAACCATTTTCGCGGAGAGCATCGGCGAAATCAGAGGCTTGGAGGGCGGGACTTGGAGTGTCGGTGCAACCAAAAAGCAATGTCAGCACCACAATACTTGCCCAACGAGAGAAAGGCAATAAGCCAAAAAAAGTGCATTTAGGGGTCATTTCTGCCCAGATGGAATGCTTATAAGGGTTATGGTGATGGAATTCGACTAGGCGTAAGGTAGACTCCTTGCGGTCTCTTCAATTTCATTTGTGGCAGTCAATAACTCCTCCAGAGGATCCCAGGTTCCGTTTAACAAGCTTTCGCGAGCACCGGGGTTGATTTCGCATGGAATGCATTCTGTTCCGTATCGGACTTGTAGGTTTTCCAGATCCACAACGACTCTCAAATCCGGATCGTTTTCAGTAGCTGAGGAAAGTTTCTCCAAGTTTTCTCTTGAGGCAGAGACACAGGGCATGCCGAGGTTGGTGGAATTGCCAAAGAATATTTCGGCGAAATTGCCTGCGACAATAGCTCTGAGACCTGCGCGATATAGGGATTGAGGAGCGTGCTCGCGCGAACTCCCACAGCCAAAGTTAGCTCCCGAAACCATTATCGATGCATCGCGGAAGCATGGGAGGTTGAGGTTGTGGAGCTTTTCGGAACCATCTGCATTGAATCTGGTGTCGTAAAATAAGTATTCGCCTAGCCCATCGAAAGTCAGGCACTTCATGAAGCGGGCCGGGATTATGCGGTCGGTGTCGATATCATCGCCCGGAACCGGAATAGCACGACCTGTAACTTGTGATATTTTTGGTAAATTCATGAGTCTTGAGGTTGGGCGTTATCCAAATACAGTTCGGGCGTCGCTCACTTCTCCTGTTACGGCAGCCGCGGCCACCATTACCGGACTCATGAGCATGGTTCTTCCTGTTGGACTGCCTTGACGACCCTTGAAGTTGCGGTTACTGGAACTGGCGCAAAGCTGATCGCCCACTAGTTTGTCGGGGTTCATGGCTAAGCACATAGAGCAACCTGCCGCCCTCCACTCGAAGCCGGCTTCAATGAAGACCTTGTCCAACCCCTTTTCCATAGCCAACTTGCTGACGATTTGAGAACCAGGTACTACGATGGCCTTCAAGCCATCCCTAACCTTGTGACCGGGCAAACGCGCAGCGACCTCCTCCAGATCGGAAAGGCGACCGTTGGTGCATGAACCAATAAAGGCCACGTCGACTTTTGTTCCTTGAATCGGCGAACCGGCTCTGAGCTGCATGTGGTCAAGGGCTTCAATGACACCTGCTCTGTCGTTTTGAGCTACTTGATCGGGGTTGGGGATGTTTTCGCCGATGGCAACAGCTTGCCCGGGATTGATGCCCCAAGTGACGGTGGGAGCGACTTCACTCCCTTCGATGGTTACGATATCGTCGTAGGAGCAGCCTTTATCGGAAGAATAGCTCGACCAAGTAGAAACTTGTTTTTCCCATTCTTCGTTACTTGGAGAATACGGGCGACCCTTGAGGTATGTAAAAGTTTTGTGGTCCGGGTTTACGTACCCCACCCTAGCGCCACCTTCAATTGACATGTTGCAGGCAGTCATCCGCTCCTCGATGGAGAACGAGTCAAACACGTCCCCTCCGTATTCATAAGCGAAACCCGTGCCGCCGTTAACGCCGAGCAAGCGTATTATGTGAAGAATGACGTCCTTGGCGTAAATGCCTGTTCCCAAGTCGCCGTTTACGTTGATCCGTCGAACCTTAAGCTTGCTCATAGCCATGGTTTGCGTCGCCAGCAGATCCCTGACTTGGCTCGTTCCAACCCCGAAGGCAATGGCGCCAAAGGCACCATGCGTCGAAGTGTGCGAGTCCCCACAGGCAATTGTCATTCCCGGTTGGGTCAGGCCTTGCTCAGGTCCAACTACGTGAACGATGCCTTGCTTGCCGGAGTCGACGTCGAAGAAAGTTACTCCCGATTCAGCGCAGTTTTTACGGAGTTCCTTGATCATTGCATCGGCGAGAATGTCTGAGTAGGGTTCGCTCGCTTCATCCGTAGGCACTATGTGATCCACGGTGGCAAAGGTGCGTTCGGGATACCTTATGGGCAAACTCTTCTCTCTCAGCATGCCAAATGCCTGCGGGCTGGTCACTTCATGAATGAGATGTCGACCAATGAACAACTGAGTCTGCCCGTTGGCAAGCTCACCAACGGAATGGACATCCCAAACTTTCTCAAAAAGGTTTTTCGAATTCATCGTAAAAGACGATTCCATTTATCATTTAAATATATCCGAGCAAGTGAATAAGGCTAAGCCTGCAGCTAATCTTCAAAAGTACGGAAGTGTTAATGCATCTCAAACTGTTATACCTCGAAGCTTCTGACTCCGTTTGTATCTTGAGACAGGTAAGTCGTACGAATCTTCCGAATTAGAGAATTGTCTTCGGTTGTCAAGTCGCCCCCATCTGGAACTGATCGAGCAATAAGATTATTCAAGGTTTCGGAGTTCCGAGATTGAATTTTCAATATTCGATCCAAAGTCACTTCCAGATCCGGATTGTCTCGAGGGTCAAAGGGGAGTGCGTCACGTGCTGATAATACTAATTTTAGAGCTTGATCCTTGCCTTCGATGATCTGCTCGAGCTTGTCCAAATCAGTTGAGACTATAGCTTGAGTTTCGGAATGAAGCAGAACTTCGTATGCCTCAAGTGCATCTGAAAAAGCTTTTTCCTCGGGGCTCACAACCGAGGTGGATCTGTCGAGAGAGAGTCGCGCTCCCTCTAAGCTTGAAGAGAGAGAGACCCAGGTTCGCCGCTGACGTCGTGTTCAGGGTTTTGCGTTAGCATCTCGGACCAAGCTTCGCGCAATTCGTTTATCGTCTTTTCAGCTTCATCGATAGG
>JABHOU010000202.1 GCA_018695085.1 Opitutia bacterium
CGGGGTTCCCTCGATGGTCTCAAGAGCAAACGCATCGCAGGTAAGCTTCGCATTAGGATCGGCTCCCAACTCTGTTCCCCGCGATTAGTGGAAACGCGCCTGCCCGGAACCGATGTCCCAGTTTACCTCATAGAACACAAGGGTTTCTTCGACCGATCGGATATCTATGCCGGTCAGAAGGGAGACTTTCCGGACAATGTTGAACGGTCTTTCGCGCTTTGCCGATCGGCTCTCGATCTCCCGAGACTGGTGGGTTGGACGCCGGAAGTGTATCATTCTCACGACTGGATGGCGGCCGCATTACCCGCTTGCCTGAACGCAACCCCGTCGGTCAAAGGGCAAGCACGAGTCGCCGCCAGCGTTCTGACCATACATAATCTAGAGCACCAAGGCTCCTTCTCCTCGGAAAAATTCAAGATATCGAACTTGCCGCAATCCTATTTCCAAATGGAAGGATTCGAACACTTCGGCAGGCTAAATTTGTTAAAGGGAGGAATTCAGCACGCCGACAAGATTACCACCGTGAGCCCAACTTACGCCAAAGAGATTCGCACCGAAACACACGGACATGGGCTGGATCCCTCTCTCGTCTATCGAGCCGCCGACCTCGTAGGAATTCTCAACGGCATGGACGAAGAAGCATGGAACCCCGCCAAAGACTCGACACTCCCCCAGCAGTTTAGCTTTGACACAGTCGAAGCGGGCAAAAAAGCCTGCCGTGAAGCCCTATCGAGAGAATTGAAACTCCCGTGCAAGCCCTCCCTGCCTCTCTTCGGCGCGGTGTCGAGACTATATTGGCAAAAAGGTCTCGATACACTTGCCGAATCCTTGCCTGGATTGCTGGAGAAGAATGACTTCCAGTTCGTATTGCTTGGAAGTGGAGATCCTTTACAGGAAAAGGCTTTTTCGGATCTTGCCCATCGTTTCCCGGATAAAGTCAGTGCCTATATCGGTTTCGACGACGGTCTCGCTCGGCGGATATTTGCGGCCACCGATTTTTTTCTTATGCCAAGCCGATTCGAACCTTGTGGACTCGCGCAACAATACGCAATGCAGTATGGATCGCTTCCCATCGCAAACAGCACGGGAGGGTTGGTCGACACAATCAAAGACCTGAAGAAAAATCAGCAAACGGCAAACGGTCTCCTGTTGAAGAACATTAAAGAAGCTTCTCTCAATCCTGCATTTAAGAACGCCTGTAAGATTTTCGCAGATGAGAAAAAACTGAAGCTAATGAGAAAGAATGCCATGACGAGAGAGGCTTCATGGAAGGAACCCGCGGAATCCTACGCAGATGTCTACAAATGGGCTCTGGAGAAAACCTCCAGACCTTGCAAAGCCTTTTGTGGATAACTTTTCGCCTTTCAGCTTGCAGGGTAAAATCAGGACACTCTACGGTGAAAGATTTCTTCCTTTTGCCATTGAGCCAAATAGCTTTCCCACATGTTCAACGGAGGTCCATCTCGCACGTTTACTCGAGAAGCAGTTGATTCTTGGCTCCTGAAATTGGCTCGGGCCAATTGGGAACCTCAATTCGAACAATCTGCTTTGGACTCGGGTCGAGAACTCTACCGCCAAGGAGCCATTACCGCCATAGATCTGCAACTGGACCAAGCCATAGTCTCCAGAAAGATTGAGCGTAAAGAAACTTATTCAGTAATTGAATGGAGCAAGGGAAAACCCGCTATGCGCTTCTCCACCTTGGACTCGGAACTGGGGAGTGCCATCGGAATCGCGGGACTGTACGAAATCGAGGAATTGGTAAGCGAGGAACAAGTGCTTCATCCGATACCCGAAGAAGAGGGAGCTGCAAACTCACGGGAGAAAGAGACCTCCGAGGTCGAAAGTTCCGAAACCGAACCAGTCGAGAAAAAAGTTAACTGCGAACCCGGCTATTCCCTTGCCGTAGTTCTAGAAATTTCCACTGCGGGAGGGCTGACGGCCATGCCAAACTGGAAGAAAGGACGCTCACTAACCCCGGTATACGGGCCAAAGTCTCAGCCGAACCGAGATGACACCGACAGGGAAACCCTGTTAAGTTTTGTGGCTAAGGCGGGTCAAAGAGGGTTTTCCTTCGAAAAACGAAACGGTCTCTTTCGCCTCAGAAAATGGAAAACTGTGGCAGAGTTCGCGGAAAACGCGCTTCCCTGCTGGCAAAAGAATTTCAGAATCTTGCTTAGGGGCGACGCATCCCTTCTTCCTAAAGGACAACGCCAACTGCAATGGGAACTCGAAGCTCGCTCGACAAAAGGCATGGGAATGA
>JABHOU010000562.1 GCA_018695085.1 Opitutia bacterium
GATCTGCTTGTTGCGGGGATGAATGTCCCTACCTTCTCCTACGTCGATGATGACCGCTTCGCCCACGTTTTTCAGCTTGTCGAGTGTTAGGGTTTGGGCCTCCCGCAGTTCGGGCCAATTGTTGTCCACCGGTTCCTCGTCTTCTCCCATGAAATCGGCCAACTGTACCCAGTAAAAAGAGAAATCTCCCTGTTCCCAATCCCTTCTCCACGTCTCGATCATGAGAGGAAAGACTTCACGGTAGGCATGACCACGGCCAGAGTTGCTCTCTCCTTGATACCAGATGGCACCCTTTATTCCGTACCCGATGACCGGCTTGAGTACGCCGTTGTAAAGATTGGCAGGGCGGTGTTGGCCGGTCAAGGGGTTGCGAGGCGCTCTGGGAGCTCGAGGTCTGGGCTTTCCGGCCGCCTTGGCTTTCTTGACCTGTTCGGTCCACTTGGCTTTTTGCCCATCATATTTTTCCTGTGCCGCCTTGGCGTCATAGTTCGCTTCAGTTTGTTTCCAAAGTTCCATGTAGGGCTTGGCCACGGGGGTTGCATTCAAACGGTCTCTTGGAATCCATGCCTCGCAAGCGGAACCACCCCATGCATTGTCGATCAGACCGACGGGCACCTTGAGAGCTTGGTGAAGCCGGCGGCCAAAGAGGTAGCCGACTGCGGAGAAGTTCTTGGCGCTGTCGGGCGTGGAGGCTTCCCATTGTCCTTTAAAATCGTTTTGGGGTTCTTGGGTTCCGACTTGTGGAACACTGATCAGTCGCAGGTTGGGGAAATCAGCGGTCATGAGTTCCAAGTCGGAATCGTCCGAACTGTTGACGGACCACCCCATATTCGATTGACCCGAGCAGACCCATATTTCACCGACTAAAACATTTTCGTATTTTAGTTCATTCTTTCCATTGATGGATAAGGTAAGTGGCTTGGCCGTTACTTTCATGGGCTTGAGGACTACCCGCCAATTGCCGTCTTTGTCCGCCTGTGTCTTGTGCGATTGACCCGAAATCGAAACGGTAACCTTTTCACCCCGGTCTCCCCAGCCCCAGACGGGATTGGCGTGATCGCGCTGCAAAACCATGTTGCTGCCGAAAATGGCCGGTGTCTTGACGTCGCCGACCGCAACAAAGACGGGAGCGAAAAGGGCAATTAAGAAAAAGCCGGCGTTTACAGTGAAGGGGGTGTGGATACGTGGAAAGAATAGCATCCCGCTTAGCGAAACCACAACGCCTCGGCGGTCAAGAATCAAAGTACTGCCGGACAAAGGCCAAATATAGAATAATCTTCATATTCTCATTTTTACCTTCCTGTTGCTCGAGTCGTAATTCTTACGCGTCACAGAATTTTCTCGTGACCGTAAAATATACAGGTGCAAGCCACATCATTCTCTCGCGGTCAAGGCCACTTGCTTGAGCAACGAGCCTGTTCCCTTGGCGTCCTGCCCGATTTCCCAGATCATCACCCCCGCCAACCCTCGTGCCTTCGCCAACTTCACTTTTTTTGCAAGCGTGCCCGGACCATTGAAATAATACCCGCCCGCCTCGTCTTGTTCGCGCTTAGGCTTAAAACGCTCCTTTATTTCCGCATATGTTATCGCTTTCTCCCGATTCGTGATTTGGCGACCGTAGAACGGTAAACCCAGCAACTGCATTTCCGCCGGAACCCCCAACCGGGCCATGTTGTTTAGATCCGCAACGGCTTGCTCATAAGTGGCGTGACGCGGTCCGTTGTCGTAGGACATGACATGCACGGCATCGACCTTCACCGTCCAATCTCTCGGAAATGGCTTCTCCGAGTTCACCGCGATTTCCACGGTTCGGCGTCTTGGCAGAAACAAATGTCTCGTCTCGCGGAGCAGATGATGGAAGGACGTTTCCTCCTTGTCTGTGCGAGGAAACTCCCAGTCATAGACCACTCCACCGAAGCCATTGGCTTGGCAGAATGCATCCAGTTCACGCACAAACCGTTCCCGTGCCTTCGAGTTTTCCGTCATAGCAGGGAAACCTCCCGATCTACCCCAACCGCCAACGGCAACCAGCAGGCGCGCATTAGCGGAGCCCGCTAGCTTTTTGGCCTTTTCCAGCTTACGCTTTGACCAAACGCTCGTATCGAGGGCCCCGTCCGCCTCTGGCGAAACCGAGAACACGATCAAATCGGTCAATCCCTTGACGCACTCTGGAGTGATCCCACCTACGCGATACTCCGGCAGATAACCCGCGATGCGAAAACTCCTCTCTCGTTCCTTTGC
Organism: Opitutia bacterium; assembly: GCA_018695085.1. Classification (GTDB taxonomy): domain Bacteria; phylum Verrucomicrobiota; class Verrucomicrobiia; order Opitutales; family Seribacteraceae. The sequence continues at coordinate 2,242 of JABHOU010000562.1, forward strand.
AGTCAAGAAAGACACCGCAAGGACAAACCCGCAAATTATTGCGGTCGTTCTCACGTCACTTAGCGAAATCGATTACGAAGACATCGTCCAAAATCGGCTTCAGCACTTTCCCGAACGCCTTGTGGTCGGGGTGGGGCAGGTAGGCGTCTCTGGCCTTCTCGTCGGCGAAGGTCAAGATGAAGCAATGGGTAAACCCCTTGTTCAGGCCTTCCGGACTGTTGTTCGTTCCCCATTCCAAGCTTTCGATCTCTGCGATCTTTTTTTTCTTCTTCAAGTCCTCGAAGGCCTTCTCCACCTTCGCGATCTGTTCCTTGGTGGCGTCTTCCTTGAACTTGAAGCACACGACATGTCGAATTTTTTTCACTTTGGCTTTGGATTTGTTTGCGGTTTTCGCCTTCGCCGAAGGGATTTCCTTCGATTTGGCGGACAAGGATTCGATACCTGCAAAGCCAATAAATGCCACGCAGGTGATTGTAAGTAGGTTTTTCATGGTATGGAGAAAAGAGAAGCTGAATTTGAGTAATGCGTATCAACCCTGCATCGCAGGGAGGATTCTTCAATTAGAAAAGTCACCCGTCCTTGACTTCCCACGACCTACTGACATATTGATTCTCCTTTTAGGAAGCATCATCTGAAACTTGGGAATCCACTAGATAATGAATACAGAATTTGATTGGTTCATGATTACAATGCCGATTTTCGCCCTCGTGGTGTATTTTATCTTGATGGTCGGTTCTATGGAAAAAGAACCCGAATTCCTACGGTCGGAAGGTACGCAAAAAATTCTCGGGTTCGCCTTTTTCGGTCTATTTGGTGCCGGCATCCTCATTTCCTGCTATTATATGATCGCTTGGTTTTTTTACTTGCTTGCCAACTACTGAACCCATCCACGATCGGCAAACGCCGATTCTGCTATGCCTATCTACGAGTTTACTTGCACGGACTGCGATAAGGATTCCGAAGTTCTCGTTCGCTCCTCCAACTGGGAAGGCGAGGCCCATTGCTCGCACTGTGGTTCTCCCAAACTGGAGAAGAAGCTCTCCGTTTTCGCCGCAACCGGCTCCGACGAATCTTCCGGCTCGGCAGAAATGCCACCCTGTTCCGGCATGCCCAGCAACTGCGGGCGTTGCACTCTGGACAACTGATTTTACTTGAGCATCTCTAACCACTTTCGGTAACTGGCTAAAAATCCGAAAATTGAAAAGGCATTTTTCTTAACGTAGACAAAGTTTAGTCGAAATTTTTAGAAATATTATTTCATGAACGAATCACATGCTGAAACCGATAGCTCTTCCATTCGGGAGGACGACGACCTAATTCCGGAAGAAACCATTGCCGATAACGGGAAGGATTCCGAGGCAGAGGACGCACAAGGCTCTCAGGAACTCGATTTTGACTATGTCGACTTGATGCTCGACGGGGACTTGAAGGCACAAGTGAACTACTCTTTCGTTAAGGCCGTTGCTGCAGCCTTTGACGAGAAGGTTCGCCTCCTGGAGGATGCCGAACAGAAAGTGGAGAGTGACGAGGGAGAGGAATCCTTCGCCGAGGTGGCCGTGCCCGAGATCGAAGCCATGGCTCAAGCGGTGACAGAGGGGTGCGTGGATTTTGGAAAGATTCATTTTTGGGAGTCGTGTGAGACGGCCGAGATAGCTTGGGAGGAATCGAAGGACGAGGAAGGCAATGTCGTGAGCCGGGCTCCCTACGGGAATCCGCATGAGGAGCCACAAGAAGGTAATCGCATACTCGCCAATCTGGAGAAAATCGCGGGTTGGCTTCGGGGGGTGCACAAGATCCACGAGGAAAAGGGCATGGGCTGGGTGTCGCCCTATGGTTGCCCCGAGGACGGACAGCATGCCTATGACCGCCGAGCTACCTGCATTGCCGAGCTAGACGGCATCGTCGAAAAGGTAAAGGGAAACGTAGACCTCTGATACGGACTAAACGACCCTACCTAAGTCCGGGTGGTCTTATATACGCGCGGCACGCGCTTGGTGACGGAGCACAGGAGTTCCCATGGGGAAGTGTCCGAATGCGCGGCAAGCTCGGGTAGCGGTATCCGTTCACTCCCTTGCGAACCGATGAGCGTTATGTTTTCTCCCGGTTGCAGGTCTTCATCGGCGTCGGTGAGGTCTACGAGAGTCTGATCCATAGTGACCCGTCCTACGATGGGATGGCGACGACCACGCAGGAGGACATCGGCTCGATTTCCGCAAGGCAGTGGAATGGCGTCTCCGTAGCCCGCGGTCAATATGCCGATGCGCGAATCCCGCTCGAGGATGTACTCCCTACCATAGCTTACGGACGC
>JABHOU010000027.1 GCA_018695085.1 Opitutia bacterium
CCGCGGAAAGAGAGCCCACGCAGCGGTGGCAACAAACTCCCGGTTCGTAATCCGGAGATTTCAAGTCCTCGGCTTTCAATGGCCATCGGCAGCCAAAGCAAATTTCGGCGTCTCCCTCTTCCAGTCCATGAACAACGGATACGCGGTGATCGAAGACAAAGCATTCGCCTTCCCATAGGCTATTCTCCGGTTTTACGTTTTGTAGATAATTCAAGATGCCGCCCTTTAGGTGATAAACTTTTTCGAAGCCATTCTTCAACAGGTGGGCAGAGGCTTTTTCGCACCGTATTCCACCTGTGCAAAACATGGCCACTTTTTGCTTTTTTGAATCACCGAGGTTTTGCTTTACGTAATCGTCCCATTCGCCAAAGGCAGTGGTTTTCGGGTCGATGGCTCCCTTGAAGGTTCCAAGCTCCACTTCGTAATCGTTACGAGTGTCGATCAGCTTTACTTCGGGATCGCTTATCAGTTCGTTCCAGTCTTCAGGTGCAATGTGTTTACCCACTCCTTCGTTGGGATTCACCGACGGGTCCCCAAGCGTTACGATCTCCGGTCGTATGATGATGCGCAACCTATGGAAGGTCAGGCGCTCGGTGGGGCATTCCCGATGTTGCATGTCGGCCAATCGTTCGTTTGAGCGAAGGAAGGCAAGTACGTTGTCCACTCCTTCTTTAGGGCCTGATATGGTGGCGTTGATTCCTTCGGTGGCTAGAATTATGGTTCCGAGCACATCCGATTCAATGCATCGCTTTTGCAAACTTTCACGAAACTCTTCGCAATCGTCAAGTTTGGCGAAGCGGTAAAAAGTGGCGACCGTTTGATCCATGGAAGTATTGTGAAAATGCTGTTTAAGATTCTTTAGCTCAGGCGATAGTTTTTCTCTAGTTCATTCGAGGCTTAACATTGCTTAGATACTCCTCGTGCATTCGTTACACAATCTCTTATCTATCTGAAGTGGTACGACTGGTGGAAAAACTCCACCGTTTTCGCATTTGGATTAGCGACTCAGACCGAGATCCGATCGGACCTCGGAGAATTTTTCGATTGCGAAAGTCAAATCATCTTTAGTGTGAGCGGCGGAAACTTGGGTGCGGATGCGGGCTTTCCCTTGCGGCACGACGGGATACGAGAAGCTAACGACATATACGCCTTTTTCCAACATTGCATCAGCCACTTTATTAGCGAGGACGGCATCTCCGAGCATGATGGGAGTGATGGGGTGTTCGCCCGGAAGAATTTCAAACCCGCTGCCGGAAATTTCTTCCCGGAAAAACTGGGTATTAGCCGCAATCCGGTCCCGTAACTCAGTGGATTCCGTAAATAGTTCAATGGCCTTGATGGAGCCAGCCACTATGCTGGGCGCGACGGTGTTTGAAAAAAGGTAAGGTCTCGATCGTTGCCTGAGGTATTCGATGATTTCCGCTCGTCCGCTCGTATATCCTCCGCTGGCTCCTCCGAGAGCCTTCCCCAAGGTCCCCGTGAGGATGTCGACTCGTTCCATTACTCCTTGGTGTTCGTGAGTACCTCGTCCGTGCTTTCCCATGAATCCGACGGCATGCGAGTCGTCCACCATAACCAAGGCTTCGTGCTCGTCCGCAAGGTCGCAGATTGCTGAGAGGTTCGCCAGAGAGCCGTCCATTGAAAAAACGCCGTCGGTGACGATTAGCTTTCGTCGTGCATCCTTGGCTGCCAACAGCTGTGCTTCGAGGTCCTCCATGTCATTGTTCTTGTAACGGAAACGCGAGGCTTTGCAGAGGCGTACGCCATCGATGATCGATGCGTGGTTGAGTTCGTCGGAGATCACGGCATCATCCGGGCTTAGGAGGGTTTCGAATAGTCCGCCGTTTGCGTCGAAGCAGGAGGTGTAGAGAATTGTGTCCTCCGTTCCGAGAAAAGTCGTGAGCTTTTCCTCCAGTTGCTTGTGTATGGTTTGTGTGCCACAAATGAAACGTACGCTGGCAAGGCCATAACCCCATTCGTCCAGTGCTTCGTGGGCCGCCGAGATGACTTCGGGATGATTTGCCAAGCCAAGGTAGTTGTTGGAGCAAAGATTGAGCACGGGTGCTTCTCGTCCCACTTCCACGTGAGCGGATTGGGGGGAGTCGATGATCCGCTCGGACTTGTACAGACCGGCGGCGCGAATGTCGTCTATTTCAGTCCTAAGTTGATGCCGGCACTTCCCGTACATGATTACCACTCCAATAATACTTTGCCGCTTTCGCCACTGAGGGCGGTGCTGAAACCGTCTTGAAAGTCATCGAATTTGCATCGGTGAGTGATGACGGGCGCAATGTCGAGACCGCTCTGCAGCATCACCGTCATCTTGTACCAAGTCTCGTACATTTCACGACCGTAGATGCCCTTGATCGTTAGCATGTTGAATACTACGGCGTTCCAGTCGATGACCATGTCTTTTTCGGGAATCCCGAGCAGGGCGATTTTGCCCCCGTGGCACATGTTGGCTATCATGTCGTTGAAGGCGCTGGAGTTTCCGCTCATCTCCAGTCCAACGTCGAACCCTTCGTCCATGCCCAATTCCTTTTGGATTTCAGTAATGGATTGTTCGGTGACGTTTACTGCGGAAGTAACCCCCATCTTCCTCGCCAGTTCGAGGCGGTAGGGGTTTACGTCGGAGATGACGACGTGTCGGGCGCCGGCGTGTTGGACAATTGCGGCGCACATTATGCCGATTGGGCCGGCCCCCGTGATCAGCACGTCTTCACCAAGTACGGGAAAGCTCAATGCGGAGTGAGTGGCATTACCGAAAGGATCGAAGATGGAAGCCACATCGAGATCGATGTTCGGGCTATGGGCCCACACGTTGGTCTGTGGAAGTGATATGAATTCGGCGAAAGCTCCTGGTCGCGTTACTCCGATGCCCGCGGTGTCGTTGCAAAGATGTCTTCTTCCAGCCATGCAGTTGCGACAATGTCCGCAGACTACGTGACCTTCGCCGCTCACAATTTCGCCAAGGTGAAAATCTCTTACGTTTTTTCCCACTTCCACGATCTCTCCCACGAACTCATGGCCCACTACCATGGGGACGGGAACGGTTTTTTGAGCCCATTCGTCCCAATTGTAGATGTGAAGGTCAGTTCCACAGATGCCCGTGCGATCTACTTTGATCAGAACGTCATTGTCTCGGACTTCGGGCTCGGGGACGTCTTCAAGCCATAGGCCGGTCTCCGGTACTTTTTTTACTAGGGCTCTCATTCTAAGGTGAAATCAATCTGTTGGGGAATACGCAGGTTTATCCAAGCTTTTTCATGTGGAATAAAATTCTTCAAGTCTTTCAGGCACATACGATCCAAGAATTTGCCTTGTTGGCCAGAAGGGGTTTTCTCTTATCACGAAACCCAGGCGAAAAAACCAATCTCTTCCAGTTCGTTTTTCAGTGAGGCTCTGGCGGTTTCGGTGAGGTTGCCCAAGGGTGGGCGAGCGGGTCCGCATGGCACTCCGAGCATTTCCAGCAGCGCCTTGGTGGCGGGAAGATAATCGTACTTATAAAGAATATCTATGAATTTAATCGAGTGCTCCTGGTGCTTTTTTGCGGTCGCAAGATCCCCTTTTTCAAAGGATTGAATAATTTGACGATAGATGGGCGCGGCGACGCTGTAGCTGCTCCCAACGGCCCCCCGACAGCCAATTTCAAGTCCCTCAATAAGTTTTTCGTCCGTCCCGAAAAGGATATCGAAGGCACCGTCATCCACTTGCATGCATTCCTTCAGCAAGTCTTGGTCAGGGTTGGTAAATTTCACCCCTACGAGCGATGGGAGTCGTTCGCGAGCTCGTCTAAGGAAATCCGCCGTATCTAGACTTACTCCGGTCATGCTCGGGATGTCGTAAAAATAGAAAGGTAGTTCCGGAGCCACTTTGGTGACCAAGGCAAACCAATCGATCAGTTCGTCCACGCTTGCAGGTTTAAAGAAGGTCGGGGCCATCGCCCCGATGGCCTCCGCTTCGGAGGCTTGGGCCGCTTCCACCAAGGCCTGAGCATCGGGCAGATTGTTGTGCCCGACGTGAGCTATGTTGACGAG
>JABHOU010000520.1 GCA_018695085.1 Opitutia bacterium
GCCGACAAAAAAAAGCTCGGACGAGTGATCGCCGCGGCGAAACCGAAACTGGCCAAGTTCGCCAAACACCTGCCCGAGAGCATTCACCTCATCAAGACCACCGGCAACGATGAAGGCTCCGCACCCTACACGCGAGGCACTTGCATCGTTCTGCCGGAACGGTTCATGCGGCAATCAATCAAGAGCTTGGAGCGGTTGTTTTACCATGAGCTGTTTCACATTGTTTCGCGTAGCAATCCCAAGTTGCGCGACGAACTGTACGGGATCATCGGCTATGAAAAATGCGGGGTTGTTTCGTTGCCGGACGAGATGATGCCCCGTCGCATAAGCAACCCCGACGCACCAGTGATCGAACATTGCATCCGCGTGTCGAAGGATGGCGAGTCGCGCTGGTGCGCTCCTGTGCTCTTTTCCCGCACGCCCAAGTACGATCCCAAAACCGGCAGCACCTTTTTTCGCTACCTTCAGTTCCGACTCATGGTGATCGATCGTAAAACCTCCAAGGCCATCCTGAAGGACGGAAAGCCGATTCTTTGGAATCACGATGCCGTGGAAGGTTTTTTCGAGCAGATCGGCCGCAACACCGACTACGTAATCCATCCCGAGGAAACGTTGGCCAACAATTTCATATATTTGATGACCGCAAAACAGGATCTCAAAAATCCCGAGATACCGAAGAAAATAGAAGCAGTCCTGACGCCGTATTGAATGTGCGGTGCAGGGAATCTTGCTAATACCCGCAGCTGGCGACTGTTGGGCGAAATTCTTCCTGCGCGAGATATTCAGCGAAGGTCGCTTTAATGGTGGCAAAGTTTTAAACACTTGCATCACAAGTCAAAATATTAACTCTTACTTATTTCAGCCTCAAAAACATTATGCGATATCTTATAGCAATCTTTCTTCCTTTTGTTGCGATTTTGTTATGTGGAAAACCGTTTTTGGCATTATTTAGTTTTATAGCTCAATGCACAATCATAGGTTGGATCCCAGCTTCGATTCATGCATTTGTTGTAATTGGTTCTCACAAGGGAGACGTTAGGACAAAAGCTGTTACAGATGCAATAAACCAGCAAACTAACGAAATGCGTTCATCAATGAATGCGCATTCAAAAATTGCCGCCAGACAAGCCAAAGCCCAAATCGCTACCCAGATGGCTACTGCTGCTCAACTTGCGCAAAGTACCGTTGATGCTCGCCAAAGCCAACAAATGCCAGTTAAGCAAATTGAAGAAACGCGATTCCAAGTCTCAAGAAATGAGAAAGTGATGGGCTCATGGACGAAGAGTGAAATCCATGATTTTTCCCAAAAAGGCAATCTAGTGTCCGGCGATTGGGTTTGGAATGCAGAAGCAAACTCTTGGCAAACGCTGGAGCAATTCTTGGCAAATTAAGCTTATTGGACTCGTTGGTTTCCAAATAGCGCTTGCTATTGCACGGAGGTCGTTTCCGTGGGCAGTTGTTAGGCCCTTGGACTTCTAGGCGAAATATTCGGCAAAAGTCTCGACTGCGGTTCGTATGGCGTCGGCGTCGACGTCGAGGTGAGTGACCAGTCGCAGCGATCCTGCAATGGGAGCTGTGTTCAGAATGTCATTTTTCCTTAGGTGTTCGGCCAAGCCCGTGATCTTGTGTTCCGCTATGGTGGCGAACACCATGTTGGTTTGTACGGTTGCGACTTCGATGCCGTCGATGCCGTCGAGTCCCTTGGCTAATAGACGGGCGTTCGCGTGGTCTTCGGCTAGACGGTCGACGTGGTGTTGTAGGGCGTGGATGCCCGCCGCGGCCAAAATGCCCGATTGACGCATGCCGCCACCCAGCATTTTTCGCCAACGCCTGGCTTGCTTCACGAAATCAGAAGGTCCGGCCAAGACGGAGCCGACGGGACAACCGAGACCTTTGGAGAGACATACGGAAACCGAATCGAAGGGAGCGGCGATCTCGGCTGCGGTAGTTCCTTGTTCTACGGCGGCGTTGAAGATGCGGGCGCCGTCGAGATGCAGGGCGAGCCCATGCTCGTCGGCAAAGGTTTTGGCTTCGGCAAGGTACTCCTGCGGCAGCGCCTTGCCCCAGGTGGTGTTCTCCAGGCAGAGAAGGCGAGTGCGGGCGTAGTGGTAGTCGTCGGGCTTTATAAGTTTGGCGAGTTTCCCGAGGTCTAGGGTGCCGTCCGGTTCTTGGTCAAGAGGTTGGGGTTGGAGACCGGCGAGAGTCGCTCCACCGCCGCCTTCGAATAGGTAGGTGTGGGCTTGCTGCCCAACGAGGTACTCGTCCCCGCGTGCGCAATGTGTCATCAAGGCCGCGAGGTTGCTCTGGGTGCCGCTCGGGACGAACATGGAAGCTTCCTTGCCTAGCGTTTCCGCAACTAAGGCTTCCAGTCGATCCACGGTGGGGTCGTCGTCGAAGACGTCGTCGCCCAACTCGGCGGCGTTCATTGCCTTGCGCATGGATGGGGTGGGGCGCGTTACGGTGTCGCTGCGGAGGTCGATCATTGGCATGTGGTAAACGCTAGAGAATGAGTAGAAAGGCCGAAAGCACGAAAATGAGAATATTGGCATTAGGAATTTTCGGCTACGGTGGTGTCGCTGATTCCGAAATTGTGTTGAATTTGTAATGGCGAGGTTGATGGGTTGGATGTACAGTGGAGAAATGAAATATTTATTGGCCCTCCTTGTGTGCACCGTTCTTTTTGTAGCAGTAGGATGTTCCGTCGGGGACTCGCCGAGCTCGGATAAAGGCTCTGTAAGCGCGGAAGAGTTCAATAAGGAAATTGCTGCCGGGGTGGTGTTGGTGGACTTCTGGGCGCCTTGGTGCCCGCCTTGCCGACGACAAGGCCCGATCGTGGACGACGTCGCCGAGAAGACGAAGGCCTTCGCGAAGGTGTTGAAGCTTAACGTAGACGATGAATCCGCCGTCGCCTCCAAATACGGCATCCAAAGTATTCCGACCTTGATTATCTTCAAGGACGGGAAAATCCAAAAGCAATTCCAAGGCCTGACCAAGGCAAGCACCCTGATCGCCGCGATGAAGGCTGCGGGGTGAGTGGTAGTGCTCGACCTGCCTTTTGCTTTGTAGTTTTACAAAGTCCGCTGATGTTTCTAGGACATTCCATTTGAGTCATTTAATGGAGTGAGCATATTTCTTTTCGTATCATGAAAAAATCTCTTTGGGCGTTTGCTGCCTTTATCTTTTCGCTCGGTCTTCAAGCCGAACCGGTGGCGGATTGCCATTTTCATTTGTTGGACTTTTTGCAGAACGGTGAGTTCGACAATCGAGACAATCGATTCCCCGGATCCTCTCGTGGGTTGATGAAGAGTGGGCGCTATTTCCAGCTACCGTTTGGTGAACGGCATCGGCGATTGACGGGGTTGTTGGAAGTTTTGGAAAAGAACGACGTACGGGACGTCGTTGTGTGTGGTATGCCATTCGTGAAGAAGTGGGCGGAGGATGAGTTTTTCCTTCGCCCGAAGTATTATCTCGATTCCAGTTCTCGAGTGAAGGCAGCCCGAGATACGGATCTGCAAGTGGCCGCCGCCTTCATGGACTACAAGGTAGCTTTTCGTGGAGACGAGAAACAGTTGCACCGCCTGAAGAGACTTCACCCTTTCATTTGCGGACTTGATACCACCGACTTGGGAGCAATGGACTTGGTGATAAAACGCATTCGAGAATATCCCGGCGTATGGGAAGGAGTGGGAGAGCTTATGTCTCGGCACGACGACCTCACTAACCTAACGACGGGCGAGCGCCCGCGAGCTAATCACCCATCTTTGTTGAGGTTGTTCAAGCTTTGCGGGTTGGTCGGTTTGCCGGTGAGCATCCATCACAATGTTGCTCCCATTTCCCGAAACGACAGCGAGGTGAAGAAACCTTACTACTTGCAAGAGTTCTTGGACTTGCTCGAGACAACCATCGAGAAGGAACCGAAGAAGGAAAACCGTCCCTCGGTTATCTGGTGTCATGCCGGGATCAGTCGTCGCATCGTGGTGGATGGCTACGCAAAAATCTTGGATGGGGTGTTGGCTAGCTATGGCGAAAACTTATATTTGGATTTATCTTGGGTCGTGCTCGGCAGTTACATCTATAAGGACTTGGATGCTTGGTTGGCTTTGATAAGGAAGTACCCCGATAATTTCGTAATCGGCTCGGATTCCGTCGGCAAGCCCTCGGCCATTCCGTTCGAGTTGAAGAAGTTCAACGTGCTTCTTCAGGCATTGCCAAAGAACGTTCGCGAGAAGGTGGCTCACCTCAATTTGAAGTCCATTTTGGAGCGATCTGCAAAGGTGAGAGCTGCCAAGGGTTTCGGCACCAAGGGAATCATCCTGCCCGATGCTTTCACCTTGGATGATGGTTTTGGCTTGGAGAGCTTAAGAGGCAAATAGGACCTTCTCGTTTAGGGTACCCGTCCATTCCGGATTTGTTGAGGTTATCTTGCCTTAGGCATTATCGAACTGTCGGCTTGAGCGGGAAATCGTAAGAGATTGATTCTGAGATTTCCTTTCAGTTTGGCTTTGCCTAGAGCTTCCGTGTTCCTACCTTCTGGTTTCTGCTTCTCCAAGCAAGTTATGATGAAAACGTTAACCCTAATTTTTTCCGCGCTCTCCGCCTCCTTTGCTTCGTCTAACATCGAGGCCGAACATGTTCACACTCTGCGTTGCAGGCACTTTTCAGGTGCTCCCGTAGGTGGCACTACTTCGTCCCAACGATATGCTCCCGATCGGCTAGTCGACCTCGAGCACCTTTCACTGGACGTTACGCCGGACTTCAAGAATCGCCGGGTGGCCGGTACCGCCACTCTTACGTTCCGCCCAATCGTCACCCCACTTGAGGAGCTTCGGTTGGATGCGGTCGATCTGATGATCAGCAAGGTGACGTCGGGTGATAAGATAGCGGGATGGGAAAATACCGACGAAGCATTGATCGTTACTTTCGAAAAGCCGATTCCGGCTGGGCGGCAAGCCAAGCTCAAAGTCACTTACGAGGCCGAACCGGTTAAGGGGCTTTACTTTCGTACCCCCGAATTGGGTTATGATTCGAAAGACACTCATCTATGGACTCAGGGCGAAACGATTGAGGCCAGACACTGGTTCCCCTGCTTCGACGCCCCCAACGAGTTTCTTACTTCCACCATGATCTGCCGTGTGCCAAAGGAGATGACCGTCCTTTCAAATGGCCGCAAGACATCTGAGGCAGTCGATCCGAACACTGGGCTTAAGGTTGTGACCTGGAAGCAGGAGAAGCCCCACGTCAATTATCTCATTTCGCTAGTTGCGGGCCATTTCAAGAGGTTGCAGCAGAAGCACGGCGGGTTGAGCATGTCCTTCTGGACTCCTCCTTCGGATTTCGCCAATGCCGCGAACTCTTTTCGTCAGACCAAGAAGTGCATGGAGTATTTCGAGAAGGAAATCGGTGTGGCCTATCCGTGGGCCAAGTACGATCAAGTCTGCGTCCAGGATTTTAACTGGGGCGGTATGGAAAACACGAGCTTGACGACCTTGAACACTTCTACGCTCTTTAGCAACGAGACGGAAAATATCCGGAGCAGCCAAGGGCTGGTTGCCCATGAAC
>JABHOU010000026.1 GCA_018695085.1 Opitutia bacterium
CGACCGAGAAAAACGTACAAGGTCTCTACGAGGGATCGTGGAAGGACGCAACCGGTTCGGCCGACACAGAAGTACGCGTCGTGGCCATGGGCAAGGGAACTTTCAAGTTGCTCGCCCGACGCAAACTGGACGGAAAGATCGTCCGAGCCGAGATCGACGGAAAAACGGACGCGAAATCGGGAGGCGTTGCCTTTGGGGGCTCTATCGGCGGGGTCGATTGCAAGGCCAGTTACAAGGATGGCGCAATATCGGGAACCATAGGGAAGAAGGGTTCCCTTTCAATCAAGCGAATTGTAAGAAAGTCCCCTACCCTCGGGAAGAAACCACCTGCCGGAGCCATCGTCCTCATCGACGGGAAAAATTTCGACAACATGAAAGCCCGTTCGGGCGAATGGATACACATAGACGAGAAAGACGGTTCCATACAAGTGCCCAAAGGCGGAATGAACTCCGTCAAGAAGATCGAGGGAAGCTACGAAGCCCACGTCGAGTTCAATTGCAACCTGCGATCCACTGCGCGAGGCCAAGGACGTGGCAATAGTGGATTCTACCTGGCCAATGGTCAGGAGATTCAAGTGCTCGACTCTTTCGGCGCCGTCACCTACCTCGGAGGCGGATGCGGTGGTCTCTACAAATACAAGAACCCCGACGTAATGGAACCGATCCCCTCCCTCGCGGGCAAAAAGGACGGCACCTTCAACTTCGCTTCCCTTCCCCCTCTCCAATGGCAAGCCTACGACGTCGAATATCGGGTGCAGAAAGGTGGGAAGAAGGCCCTTATGACCGCTCACCAGAACGGAATCAAGATCCACGACAAGGTGGAACTCAATCACAAAGCCGGCACCTTTCATTTCCAAGACCACGGCAACCCTGTCCGCTACCGAAACATCTGGGTGCTGGAGAAAAAATAAACGCCGAAATCCGCCGATGGTTAGTGGAAACGTCACCCAGAAGCATGTAAGGTTATGCAAACCCATTCCTTTATTTTTACAATGAAAGCGTTTCTCCCACTCGTAATTTTCGCGACGGCCCAACTCACTTGTTTCGTCCATAGGACCAATGCCGCCGATTTGCTCGTACCGAAAGACTACTCTTCGATACAATCGGCCATCGACAAAGCCGAACCGAACGACCGCGTCCTTGTGGAGGCAGGCACCTACCGAGAGCGCATAGTCCTGAAAGCAGGAATAACCGTCAGGAGTTCGGGCGACGACGCCAAGGGAGCACTCGGTCTAAAGCGGGCCGAGATCACTATACTGAACCACCCTGAGGGGAAAGGTCCGGGTGTCACTATGGGAGCAGACGCGACCTTGGATGGTTTTACCGTGACCGGGGTGGGTCGCTACGACGACGACAAGTGGAAGAAACATTACGCAACGCAGGGGAACATGCAGAGCCACGAGCACATCGGCGTCTCCGGCACAGCTGGCATCGAAGTGCGTTACACATGCGAAGTGAAGAACAACATCGTGCATCACGTCGGCTACACGGGCATCGGCATCACGGGATCCAAGGATCGGAAAGTGTCACCCGGCGTCATCGGCAATGTCTGCTATCGCAACATGGGCGGCGGCATCGGTTCCATGGCCGGCTCCACCGCACTAATCGAAAACAACGTCTGCTTCGAAAACTTTTACGCAGGCATTGGACACAATGGAGCAAGTCCCATGGTACGCGGAAACAAATGCTACAACAACATCCGGGCTGGTATTGGCATAAGCGAGGGCAGTTCTCCCACCGTTACGAAAAACCGTTGTTATGAAAACTGCCGGGCTGGTATTGGCATACGGACGGGTAAGGACACACGCCCCGTGATTGAAGACAACGACTGCTTCGAAAACGATATGGCCGGGATAGGAACCGAGGAGGAAGCCCGACCAATCATTCGCTCAAATCGTTGTCATAAAAACAAACTAGCGGGCATTGGTGCCCGTCACGAAGCGCATCCCGAAATAGTGGGAAACGAATGCATTGGGAACGGTGCCGCCGGGATTGGAATCGAACATGGAGTAGTGGCAAAAATCGTGGACAACCTCTGCAAGGACAATAAGGCATCGGGCATCGGGGTTCGCCATCAGGCGGAAGCACTCCTGATCAATAACCGCCTCATCGACAATGCCCTCGTAGCCATCGGCGTCCGAAATGGTTCCAAGCTGACCGCTAAAAAGAACATCATGTCCCGCAAGGGAGGCATGGCCCCACTCGTAGCCATTCTGGAGAATTCTACCGCCACCCTAACCGACAACGACCTAAACGGCGGTGGCGTAGCCGGCGTTCTGCTCCAAGGGACCGCCCATATCGAGAAGAACCGTTTTCACGGCAACGGTCCCCGCAAAGGTGGACCTCCGAACTTCGCCACTTGGGTAAGGAAAGGCTCTTCAGTTACTTTTTCAAACAACGAAGTGGACCACTGGCGACATGCCCTTTTCGCCTCGAAAGCCAAGCAAGTCTCAGCAAACGACAACAAAGTTCACGCTTTTCTAGGCACCGCTCTTGTCATACGAAACAGCGAGAAGCCAACCGAAGCTTCGGGCAACATCGCCTTCTCTGACGACATCAATTCCCAAGCTCTTGAGATCATCGGACGCAAAGCCACGGTCAAAGGGAATCTGGTACAGAAGAAATCCAACAAACAAGGCACACCATGAAGACCATTCTCTCGATCCTCCTTTTGGTCACCACCTTTACTGCCGTTCTTCCGGCACAGCGTGAGGCCGTTCAGTTTTCCGTTAAGTCGGTCGCCGATGGTGATTGGACAAATCCAAAGACCTGGCAACCACAACGCCTCCCAAAAGCGGGAGACCGCGTATTGATTAGTTCACGCACCTCGGTTCGCTTTGACGCAAAAACCACGCCCGTCATACGCCTTATTCAGGTTGCCGGAACACTCCGGTTCGCCCGGGACCGCAGTACCGAGCTCAACGTTTGTCTACTCAAGGTTCAAGCAGGCAATCATTGCACGGAACGCGGTTTCGCCTGTGACTTTA
>JABHOU010000025.1 GCA_018695085.1 Opitutia bacterium
ATGTCGAATACCTTGCTTCTGAAAAACTGGAGGGTCGTTTCACGGGATCACAAGGAGCTCGATTGGCCTCCAAGTACGTGGCCGATCTTCTTGCTTCTTACGGTATCGAGCCTGCGGGAAGCAATCGATCTTGGTTTCAAACATTCCCATTTACAAAGGAAGTGAGGCCCGGAAAGGGAAATTTTCTGCGAATTGAGAACAAGGCAAGTATTGCTTTTGAGTTAGGCAAGAACTGGCTACCGATCGCCTTTTCCGATACTGGAGCCAAGGACTCGCGAGATGTGGTTTTTGCCGGCTACGGTCTACAAACTCCACCTGTGGACGGATTTTCAGAATACGATTCTTACGTTCATCTGGATGTAAAAGGCAAATGGGTGATTGTGCTTCGCTATTTGCCGAATGGGTGGGAGAAGAAACGAAAAGATAAATTTGCGAGCCATGCAGCACTGCGAAAAAAAGCTTCTATTGCCCGGGACCTTGGAGCCGCGGGTGTACTATTTGTAACGGGTCCAAACGCTGAGAACAGAAAGGAATTGGTGAGCTTCTTTCCAGATGCCGCTGGTTCCGGAATGTCTCTACTGGCTGCGTCAATAGATGATCAGCTTGCCTCAAATATCTTTACCATAGCCGGAAAGAATCTGCAGACAGTGCATAACGCGCTCGACAAGGGGAAGCCTGTAATGGGCTTTCCTCTCAAAGGGGTTCAGTTGGAATCAGAAATAGAAATAATTCGAGATAAAGGTACGGGGCGAAATATCTTGGGATGGTTGCGGGCTGGCAAGAAACCCTCGAAGCAATTTATTGTGATCGGAGCTCATCTGGATCATGTCGGCAAGGGGCGAGTCGGATCTCGAGCAAAGAAAAATGCAAAAAAGAAAATTCATCCCGGTGCCGACGACAATGCCTCTGGAATTGCAGTTCTTTTGGAGATAGCCCAGTTTTTGGCGGATCTCAAAAAGCGTGGTTTGCTAAAGATGAATTTCGATATTTGCTTCGCCGCATGGTCGGGCGAAGAAATAGGCCTTGTCGGTTCGGCGCATTACGCCCGCGAGCTCGAGACAAAAGTCAAGGCACGCGACGATAACGCGAGTTTACCCATTATTGCCTACCTGAATCTGGACATGGTTGGTCGTTACAAAGAGAAACTCACCCTGCATGGTATCGGTTCGGGTGAGGGATGGCTTTCGATAATCGAAAAAGCGAATGTGCCCGTGGGGTTGAACCTCAATCCACAAAACGACAGCCATTTGCCAACCGACACCACGTCTTTTTACTCTCGGGGCGTTCCAATACTTAGTGCCTTCACTGGTCTTCACCAAGATTATCACTCCCCAACGGATACGGCGGATAAACTGAATTACGAAGCAGCTGCCGATTGTGGCAAACTTCTTTCCCGAATAACCATGGAACTCCTGGAACGCGATGGCCCAATTCCCTATAAATCATCGTCTGCCCCCCAAAGGCAAAGTCGTGGGCGCCTTACGGCTTATCTTGGGACAATTCCCGACTACTCTCAAAGCGACCTGAAGGGAGTATTGCTGTCTGGTGTTGCAAAGGGCGGGCCAGCCGAAAAGGCGGGACTTCGTGGAGGGGATGTAATAATCAGTTTGGCGGGCAAGAAAGTGGAAAACGTTTACGATTACACCGATGCAATCGGTGAATTGAAGCCAAAGGTTGTCGCGACCATAGAGGTCAACCGCAAAAGCAAAACATTGAAGCTGGACATTACTCCGGCAGCCCGAGATTAAGCCGCTCTAATCTTCCTCTAGTTGCCAAACAAAATAGCCGGAACCGCTTTTTTGCGGAACAAGCTCCTGCCCATTGTTGATTATATATCGAATGTTTTCGAGAGAGGATGCATAGCAGCGGAAAGAACCATTGATACTAAAACTTTCTTCCCATCCCGCCTTAAGGGCACTTCGCTCATAGTATATTTTTTGCGGCTTGGCTCCATCGTCTGAGAGAATCAGTCTTTCGATTGGACCATAGGCCGCGAGCCGAAGCGTAATTTTTTTAACAGATGCATCACTGTCCGAATCTGTCGTCCCTCTCTCAGTAATAACCGAATTATTGGTGGGTGAGTTTGGAGCATCCGGCTTGTTTAAGACATAAACCAAAGCGACAATTATGCCTACGAGGACTAATGCCCCGGAGGTAATTACTATCACAGGCTTGAGAACTCCTTGGGAACCGGATTGTTCCGCAGTAGAAAGAGGGGATCCGCGACGAGGTTCTTTTGTCACCGATTGAGTAGCGGAACCAGAGGTTCCCTCGATTTCACCTCCTTCACTGCTTGAGGAAATTGAACCAAGTGCCTTCTTCGTGGACTTGCTCGAACTTCCTGGCAACAGGATGTCAAGCTCTGCAAGGACTGCCTCAGGGTCTAGTCCAAGAAAGCGAGCATAGTTCTTTAGAAAGCCGCTCAAGTAAACAGGAGGCAAATCTACATCAAAGACATCTTTTTCAAAAGACGAAAGAAAGTGGCCTCTAATCTTAGTAGCTTCTTCTGCTTCTCGTATAGAAATGCCTTTTCTATTACGAGCCTCTTCCAGCTTTTGTCCGATGGATGCCATAATTAAGTTACTTAAGCCACAACCAGCGTCGGTTTTCAATCAGCAACCGTCTATCTCGAAGATTTTTTTTCATGGACTGACCTTAACTGTTAAATATTTCACAAGTCCAAGAGAATTTCTCTACCTTGTGAGCCATTGTCAGGCCCGACCATCCCTCGATCTTCCAATTCATCCATTATGCGAGCGGCCCGATTGTAGCCTATGCTAAGTTTCCTTTGCAAGTTGGAGGTGGAGGCTCGCTTGGTGGAACGAATAATCTCGATGGCTCTCTTTACCATAGGATCTTCGTCGCTATCTCCATCTTCTCCAAGAATTTCTTCTTGGCCCGCCGCTTCTACTTGAGCACGCACTTCTTCAATAATTTCCGGCGGGCCGTTTCGTTTTAAGTATTCTACTATGCCATTGATTTCATCATCGCTGACGAATGCTCCTTGTGCTCGCATAAATACCGGACTGCCAGGTGGAATAAAAAGCATGTCACCTCGCCCGATTAATGTTTCCGCACCCTTGGAGTCGAGAATGGTTTGGCTGTCTCGATAGGATGCGACGCGAAAAGAGATACGGCTTGGGAGGTTAGCCTTGATAACGCCGGTGATGACGTTAACGGACGGTCGCTGGGTGGCGATTATTAGGTGTATGCCTGCCGCTCTAGCCAACTGAGCCAAGCGAGCAATCCCGGTTTCGACATCGGCTTGCGCTACCATCATAAGGTCGGCGAGTTCGTCAATAAAGCATACGATGTAGGGAAGTTTGTTTTCCGGGATTTCCAAAACACTGTCGTCCCGAGGAACCTCAATGTTTGACAATGCGGCACGCTCCTCGGGGGTCATTTCGGCTTCCAGTGCGATTGCCTTTTCCTTTTCTTCCTTGTCCTTTAAGATTTTAGCGTTGAAGCCTGCGATATTTCGAGCACCCACTTTTGAGAAAATTTGGTAGCGGCGCTCCATTTCGATAAGCAACCACTTGAGTGCACCCGGAACCTTTTTGGGTTCGGTAACGACGGGAATGAGCATATGAGGAAGATCGTTGTAGACTTTCATCTCAACGATCTTTGGATCTACCATGATAAAGCGTACGTCCTCAGGGCTCGAATGGTAACATAGGGATGCGATAATGGTGTTTATGCAAACTGTCTTACCTGAACCAGTAGATCCCGCAACCAGCAGGTGAGGCATTTTTGTAAGGTCTGCTACAAGTGGAATACCGCTGGCTTCTTTGCCTAAAACAATTGGAATCTCGGCATTTGCATCTGCCCAGGCCTTTGATTCTAAAATTTCCTTCAGGCAGACGGCGGCGGGTTTGTCGTTGGGTACTTCGATCCCAACGCATCCTTTTCCCGGGACAGGAGCAATAATCCTCACGCTTTCGGCTTTTAGGGCCATCGCGAGGTCTTTTTCTAGATTTGCAATTTTTGCTACCTTTACCCCTGCGGCAGGATGAATGTCGTATCTCGTTATGAC
>JABHOU010000024.1 GCA_018695085.1 Opitutia bacterium
ATCTTATCGTTAATGCCGCCCATGCAATTAGAGATTCAGAATTGAAGGACGGCAAAGGCCTGATCTTAGTTTCCACGAGGCAGTACGATCAATATGTCGTAATTACGATTCAGGATGACGGCGGGGGCATCCCGGAGCATGTTCAAGCTAAAATTTTCGAACCCTTCTTCACGACCAAGGAAGTAGGCGTGGGAACGGGTCAAGGCTTGGCAATTGCTCACAATGTGATTACGAAATCTCATGGCGGGCATATTTGGTTTGAAACAGAGCAAGGCAAGGGCACGACTTTCTTTATTCGACTTTCTTTGGAAAGTACGTCCCCGGTAACCGATTCGTGAAGTTTGAGTGTTCACAGTTTTTCCAGTTTCGTTTGGTTGGTGCACTTTTACTCCTTTCTTTCACATTGATTGGCTGCGGCGGTCCGAACGAAACTATAAATGGTCGTGTTAGCTATTATAATAACATTGGGGACGAAGTTCTGGCGGAAGGCGTTTCCGTAAAACTTTTTGATGAAGAGGGAATCATCGCCATACATCAGGAAACCAGCTCTCTTTTGGCAGAAAACCTCAATAAGTTGAAAGATGAGGAAACAAGTGAGGAATTTTTGGAATCCTATTTCTCGGAATTGTTTGATGTCATTGACTCTGTTCCCGCTCTTGATGTTGTCGAAACTGATGAGGAAGGCCATTTCGACTTTTCATTTCCGAGAGGCAACTGCATGGTAACGGCTCAGGTGCTTGGTGGGGGAGAAAAAACGCCTAGATGGCTTAAGCTTTTTAGCTTAAATGCCTCAATGTCAGTGGATTTAGATTTAAATGGCGGAAACCAACTCACCATGAGTGTCGACGAATCAATCATATCTGTTGCTCAGTTGGAGAGCCAATTTAAAAGGCATCTCGAAGAGAAAAAGCTAATTGCGGAATGGAAAGCTAAAGCCAGAAAGGACATGGTGTTTATTTCGCCAGGGAGTTTTCTGATGGGGGGTCGAGGAAATGATATTCCCGAGATCCAAGATGAAACTCCGCACGAAGTGACAATTACTCGTGGTTTTTGGATTGGAAAATTTGAAGTTACCAATAAGCAGTGGAATGACGCATGGGATATAGAAGATTCGTGTTCAACCACTGCCTCTTTTCCCAAAACTCAAGTTTCATATGGTCAAGCTCAAGCATTTTGCTGGAAACTGACTGAGATTGAAAGAGGTTCTTCAAACTTACCCAAGCAATTTGTGTATCGATTGCCTACTGAGGCGGAATGGGAATACGCTTGTAGAGCGGGTTCTTCCACTGAATACTATTTTGGTGATGATCCTGCGGGCTTGCTGAATCATGCTTATTATAACCGTAATGGGAACGGGGTCAATTGGGCGACTGGAGAAGGATACAAAATGAATGCCAATCCTTTGGGTCTGTATGGTCTGTATGGTAATGTGATGGAGTGGTGCTTTGACTGGTATGGCGATTATCCGGCAGTCTCCGTGGGCAATCCCATTGGGTCTTTGAAGGGGCAAGAGCGAGTACTTCGTGGAGGCAGTTTTGCCTCTGGGGAGTCACAATGTCGTTCTGCTTCACGTTTTCAGCGAGAACCTACTTTTAGCGATTTCCAAGTTGGTTTTCGCCTAGTGTTAAGTTATCCTTTGTGACACGAAATTGTCCCTCTAGCGATTAAGTGTCTTGAGGCTTTCTTGTGCGACCTTTGCAGTGAGTGCATAGGTCGTGACTCTATCGACGCGGGCCATGTTTAAGCCAACGGCTTTGCCATTAATATCTAGAACAGGGCCGCCCATTGCCTCTGGGGGCAAAGGTAGGTCGTGCTGAATGATCATCGGGAAATTGTCTTTCCTTTTCGACACCGGCCCGCTCATCTGAAGGTTTCGGTTGAACATTTCGAAGGTAACCGAGCGGTGACCGAGGGTCACTTGGTAGGAAAAACTCCTTTCATCTCGGATCACTTCTATGCTGACAACATCGCCCGGGTCATGAGAACCCACAAGCTCTATGACCTGCTCACGTCGTTTCACACTTTTTCCATTCACTTTTGTTACCACATCCCCCTTTTTCAACCCGGCGGTTGCTCCTGCCGCCCGAGGCACTACTTCTGCAATGGCGATACCACCCGTAGCATTGCCATCGCGTCCTAGTATTACGCCGATCACTCCTCCTTCTCGCTTGATGGCTCGTGGTGTTCCGCTGTTTACACCAACTTTTAAACCCTTCAGTTTTGGGTCTGCAGAGACCATCCATCCACCTTCTTTGGGCAATATGTCGCTCGACCATTGTACGGGTTCGAAGGACTTGTCTTTGGCCATAATTTGCAGAAGAGCAAGGTCTGTTTTCTCATCTCTCCGGCGTATTCGGACGGGGTATGATTGACCATCCGCGAGCACTGCTTCTCTTGCACCTACGCAAGCACTTGCCTTGGTCAATAAGAGACCTTCCTTCGACACTATTGTTCCGTGAGTGATGAGCTTGCCGTTGCGAATGAGTCGAACTGTTGAAGCAAATGCGGCTTGTTTGGTTTTGGCAAAAGCCTTGCGCGTGTTTGCTCCATTCAGACGCTGGGAAGCCGAAAGATCTTCTGCATGAATGGCGTTGCTAATCAAGAGGCCAGCACACAGGCCGAAAACAAGTCTACTCAGGAAAACGCTGGAATTCATTCCTCGCTTTCCTCTTCAAATTCGGGGCGTTTGCCAAGTTTCACTTTGGCGGTCATTTCTTTTTCGCCTCGACGATAATCTATGATTACTGATTTGCCGGGTCCGGTTGTGGCAATGGCGATCGTGAGTTCCTCTCGCGTGTCAATAAAGTCTCCATTTACCTTCACGATGATATCACCAACCCTAAATCGAGCTTTCTTGGCCACTGAATCCTCGACAACCTCGATTACTTTGAGACCGTCCTCCGTTTCTTCGCATCCTACACCTAAGAAACCACCTTCTCGTAGACTGCTTTGCGTTAAAAGCTTTTCCTCCCGAAAGGATTTCCAGTTTGCATGAAAAGCCTCGATGGGAGCATGGAAATTTTGGTCGTCCTTCTTGGAGATGCGACTGTGTATTCCGATTACGCGACCGTTGAAATCGAAGAGTGGGCCTCCCGAGTCTCCTCCAAGAAGGCGACTGTCCGTTTGAATGGTTTCGTCTTCTTTGGCGATAATTCGGCCGAGACGAACTATGATGCCGCGTTCCTTGTCGAATCCGCCTGGATGCCCCAGAGCGAAACACCAATCACCGATTTTAGAGGAACCTCGTGCTGCCATGGGAGCAACTGGCCAACCTCCTTCATCCGTGATTTCAGCCATACCCGCATCAGAAATTTCTGAACCACCTAAAGTAATTGCATTGACTCGCTTGCCATCCGGCAACCTCACTTTTACTCGCTTGCCTCTTTTCCCTATCACATGAGCGGCAGTTAGGACTATTCCATCTTCCGAGACGATTACGCCACTCCCGGCTCCCCCACCGCTTTCTATCGCTACAACTGCTTTCTTAGCCTCGGGCAGGATTTTACGAAGTCGTTCTTGAATGGCTATCAGGTCTTCATGGTTTTCAGGGAAAGGCTTTTCCCATGCTTTCAGTTCATCTGCCTTTAGACATAATGACATTGCAGCCAACTGCATGGCTGCATGAAAAGTAATTTGCCAATAATTCGACACTATGAATTAACTATGTCTCTGATTGAATATGCCGCAAATGGTTTCAGCAAAAAACTCGAAATAAATCATCCATGTTGCAGCCTAAGGGATAGCCGTTCCTGAGGCTATCTCTCACAAGACAGCTCATTGTCAGCCATTCTAAAAACGACGTCTGCCAAATTTTCAACTTCTCGTTTGTTGTGAGTAATGTGCAGAACGGTCACCCCCGTCCCTTTTACCGTTTGCACCAGCAAGTCGTAAATTTCATCATGGGTCTCCTCGTCGAGTGCGCTCAGTGGCTCATCTAGGCATAGATATCTGGGGCGAATGGAAAGAGCTCTTCCCAAGGCAACTCTCTGGCGTTCTCCCCCGCTTAAGGAATCTGGCATGCGATCCAGAAGATGAGAAACCCCCAGCCTCTCAGCCAATTCTTCCACCCTTTCTTGAATATGTTTAGGTTCTGCTTTTCGAAGAACAAGAGCGAATGCTAATTGCCTAGCCACGCTAAGATGCGGAAATAGTGCTCCGTCTTGTGGTACGTACCCTACGCCGCGTTCTCCGGGTTTGAGTGTTGTAACATCTTCCGAACCTAGACAGATGCGTCCACCGTCAATCGGTCTAAGCCCGCAAACTGCTTCGAGGAGTGTTGTCTTTCCACAACCGCTTCTACCAACGATAACCCCATATTCTCCTTCTGGTAATTTTAAGGAAATGTCGGAAAGAGAGAATTCTCCCTGTCGAACCTGTAACTTTTCAACCGATATCATGGTTCCAATCGTTTCATGCCCATGAGGCGGGAGGTAACCAGAACGGCTGCGGCTGCCAAAATCATAATTAGAGAAATGGCCAACATGCCTTTTAGGTTTCCCGCTTGCATCTCGAGATAGACTGAGGTTGGAAGAACTTCAGTTCTCATTCGGGTGGATCCAGCGAATACTAAAATAGGCCCGAACTCACCTAGCGACCTAGCCCAAGCTAGAGTACCCGCCGCGAGAATACCTCTTTTTGCCTGAGGCATCACAACAAGCCAAAAAGCTTTCCCTCTGTTGCATCCCAAGGTAAGCGCCACTTTCTCGTAGCGAGTGGGAATCTGGTCGAAGGAGATGCGCATCGCTCTGGCGGCAAAGGCGCATGCAACCATAAATTGCGCTATTATAACTGCCGGGATTTCGAATACGACCCATTGGCTTGTCCACGAAAAGGGTGCAAAATTGAATAGTGCTAACAATGATATGCCAATGACCAGAGGAGGCAATACGATGGGAATGTCTAAAACCGTATCAAGCAAGCGCTTCCCGGGGAAGTCGAAGCGCGAGGTTAGGTAACCTAGCGGAATCGCGACCCATAGAGATAGTAAAGTAGAGAGAGAGCAAGAAAGCAGACTGAGCCCAATGGAGTATTGAATTTCTTTGCTTCGCAAGGCAGACAACATTGAATCGGCATCCACGTAAGCAATGTCCGCCACGATCATGGCGACGATGATCACCGCATAGGTTCCGCTTAGGATTGAAAGCCCAACTATGAAAGGCTTGTCGGATCCCGGTCGAAATCTTGGTAAGTCTGTAACGACATTGTCGTCAGCCGATTGCATTATCGATTTTTTTCGACTTTAGTTTGCGTTTGCATCCTTCGCTTTCCAGCGGAAACCGGCATCAAGGAAGCGTTCTTTGGATCTTATCGAAGTAATAGCCTTCACCAGACGTCCAGTCATGTCCGGAAAGGAACTGCTTTTATGAACGGCAATGTTTTGAGTGGCTTGGGCAAGAGGGTCGTGGATCGGTACTGTTTCAAACAACCCCTTGCTTAGGTTTTGGCAATTCGCAAGGTATACTAGTGCCACGTCCAGCTTTGGGTGGCCTTCCATTTGTAAAATCAGCTCGTGGGCTGTGGGTGTCGTTACTTCCCATGTCCCGTTGGCCTTGATTTTCTCTGCTATGCCGGCTTTTGCGAGGAGTTGCCAACTCAAGTCTCCCAAGGTGGAGATTTTTTGATCCGTTGTACCAATAGACAAGTTTTCCTTTCCCAAATCTTCGAGAGTTTGCAGATTCTTGGGATTGCCTTTGCGAACTAGCATTACGATGTCCGTG
The DNA here is from genome assembly GCA_018695085.1 of Opitutia bacterium. GTDB lineage: Bacteria > Verrucomicrobiota > Verrucomicrobiia > Opitutales > Seribacteraceae. The sequence continues at coordinate 5,718 of JABHOU010000024.1, forward strand.
CTAGAAACGTCCCGAGCGTCTTGATAGAGAGTGTCAACTTTGTTCATGTAGGAAGCGTCGCATGTGAGAAAGGCGTCGGGCATGGCAGTCTTTGCCTTGCTCATTCCAATTGCCTTTATATTTGCAACAAGCGAGCCGCAGCCTGCAAATTGCTCGACTATTTTGCAGCCCTCTCTTTTTTCAAAATCTCTTAATGTTTCCGTTACTGCCTCACGGTTGACTCCTCCGCAATAAACGATCAGTTCTGGGTTTTCTTCCCATTTATCACCGTCTACCCCAGTGAAGTTGTGTTTGGCGAAGTATACTTGCCCTTTCGATGGTGCGGCAAGGTAACGGGCGAACAAAAGAGCTTGCCTGGCTTTTAGAGAAGAAGAACAGACATTGGCCGTTATTTTGGAACGGATCAATTTGAAGGCCGTTATTTCGTGGATTTTAAGCCCGAATTGTTTGGCGGTGGTATTCCACAGAAAGCCGGCTTGTACAACCTTCGAGGCGGCGATTGCTGCAGCTGCATCCGTTACTCGCGGAGAAGATGCTTTTTTGGCGGCGTTGAATGTGTCCCACTCTCCTAGATTTTCAAGAACGGCTTTAGTTGTTTTTCCAACACCTGCCGCCTCGTTGCAGATTACGAAGGGCACATCAAGATCGAGAAATTCATCAAGTGTGGTAAACTTCAGATTTGCATTTGGATTGGATGCCAGCACGAGATTGAACGATGCAAGCTGAATGGATTCTTTCGTGAGTCCCTTTTGCCTAGCTCGGTTGGCGAAAGATAGATCGGCGGGGATATAAAGGTCAGACCGAGATTTGTTGCTGTCCCGGTCCAGTTGCAATTTGCCCTCAAGTGCACCACTTGAATCGTAGTCCAGTGTTATCTTTACTCCGAATTCTTTCTGAAAAGCGATAGCTGCTGCTTCCACGGGCTTGCGAATCCCTGCTGCGCAATAGACGATCAAGTCATCGGGAGTGGTCTTCTCTTCGGAGAATTTGTTCCATACCACGAGCATGGAAGCGAGAACGAAAATGGAGACTAACGATAAAGTGACTCCGCCATACCACGGAGTTCTCCAACGCTTGTCTTTGTTCGGATCGAAAGGTTTCACAGGCTCTTTAACCTAAGTGATTTGTAGGCTGTCCATCAATTGAAAAAGGGTAGATTCTCCTAACTGCAGACGAGGCAGTCGGCTCTGCGTATCATATCGATTTTTCGTATATTGAACTGGTCTGCATCGATAAGCATCATCTTTCCTTGGGCAGTCGACCCAAAACCCGCGATCAGCTTTAGGCCCTCCATTACCCCGATGTTTGCGACGAGTGCGGAAACTGCTCCAAACACGGGGAACCGCCGTTTCCAGTGGGGTGGCGTTTCAGGGAAAAGACATTTTAGGCATGGAGTTTTGCCTGGCACGATGGGCATGACGTGCCCTTCTAGGCGGTACATTGCGCAGTCGATCATAGTCTTGTTTTGCCTTACGCATTCTTGGTTCATTAGGAATCGTTCCTCGAAAAGCGGAGCGCTAGAGAAGACGATGTCGGCTTGACTCACGAGAGCGGCGGCATTGTTTTCGCTCAAATTTTCGTTATGAATCTCAATCTCTATTTTTGGATTAAAGGCGGCTAGCGTTTTGGCGGCGCTTTCTACGCGTGGTTTCCCCAGCCCTTCCCATTGCATTAGGATTTGTCGATTCAGGTCATCCTTTCGCAGGTTGCCAGCGTGGGCCAAGATGAGTTTGCCGATGCCTGCTGCTGCTAGAGCGAAGGCGATGGGGCCCCCAAGGCCACCGATTCGGGATACAAGTGCCGTTGTGTTTCGAAGCCTTTCTTGGCCTTCTTCGCCGAACCCGGTCACATCCAGTTGCCATTCGTAAATGGCGCGATCTTCTTCAGTCAGCATGGAGGCAGTCCAATTCCTGTAAAAAAGGGGGTAAGGCAAAAGTGAAAGAAGTGCGGGTTTTATCCGTCGAGTCTAATTTTTTTCGTAAGTTGTCCAAATTTCTTTTTCGTAGCTCCAAAACTGCCGAGCATTTTCTCTTTCCTTGTAGTAAAGCCATTTCGATGTGGAGTGGCGGAAAAAAAAAGGGTAAATTGATTTGCCCGTGTAAAGCCAACCAAGTTGTCTGTCCCACATCCATAATGCCGATTCGTCAGAACCGGAAACGAATAGCCATCCGTGGTTTGGATGATAAACCCATCCATCTCCGTTGTCATAGAAATTTCCGAACCAGGTAGAGTTTTTAAATCCTGCGTCCAAGGTCTCCGTAGAGTCGCCGGACCATGGAGAAGCTGCTTTAGATTCTTCAACTTGCAACACTAACTTGTATGTCGAGGTCGATGGTCCTTGGCGATTTGCCCAACGGTATCCCTTGATTTCAATTTCGTAATTACCGCCTGTGGGAAGTGTTCCTGAGATGGACGGGCTGTCCTTGTCGCCATTGAAGGTCAATCCATTAGGCAAACCAGAAACCAAATAGCTTTGCGCTTTGTGTCCGTGAGTATAAAAACGGAAAGTGTACGCATCGCCTTCCGTGCCTGTGCCAGGGTTCTTATCAATCTCTTCAAATGCTTTTACATAGGTTGTTGCTCCCGTTAGCACGTGTGGCAAAGTTGTGGCCGCCGCTGCGGGCAAGAGAGCCCGAAGTGTTTTAACATGTGCGGCAATCGGTGCGAAAAAGGTCGAAAGGTGTTTCCCGAGAGGCAATGTCGGCAAGCGTTGAAGAAGCATGGCCAATGTCATGCACAGGATTTTTGCCTTACTTTTCATCTTTAGTTGCATCCGCACCCACCCCCTCCTGCCCCACGACCCCCTCGGGATGCTTCCCGACTGTAGAAGGCGTGATCATTCATCTTAACCTCTAATTTGTCTCTATCCGGTCGCATGACGTAGTCGGCGAGATATCCCCTTTGCAAGACGCTTACAGTGGGCTTGGGCGAGCAAGCACCAAAGGCGATCGTCGCTAGTAAGAATAGCGAAAGCAGCCAAGGTCTATTACTTTCTTTTTTCGTGCAGGTATTCATAAATGCCTTTTGTCCATTCAACTCCGTTTTGGGTTTGTACGCAACCTTCCGCTCCAAAAAACCTATCGATTCTGGCAAGCCCTCGATCAGTTCCGTCAAGCAAGGCGCATGTGGACAGAACACCTGCCTCTAGGCAAGAGCGTGAGATAACCGTGGCGGACAGACAGTTGTTGCTCGTTGGGTAACCCGTGCGATGATCGATTAAGTGGCCGTACCTTTTGCCGTCCTTTTCGAAAAATCTTCGATAGTTCCCCGATGTCGCGACAGCCATGCCGGAAACCGAAAAAATCCGATTTGCTTGACCTTGCTTTCGAGGATCTTCAAGACCGACTCGCCATGCAGGTGCGTCGGGGGGAGAACCTGAGCCAAAAACATCGCCCCCAAAGTCGATGAGAAAATCCTCCAGCTCATGCTCGCGGGCCAAATCAGCTACTCGGTCAACGGCATATTCTTTGCCGAAGCCCCCGAAATCGAGGCCCATTCCTGTTTCTGGCAGGAAGATGGAGTGGTTTTCTCGATGAACTTTCTTCCATCCGATTTTTGATAGCGCCTCTCTTATTTCGGATTCGGAGGGAACTTGCGGATTCTTTGCTTTGAAATCCCAAAGGCGGGAAAGCGGAAGGGTAGTGGGATCAAAGAGCCCCTCAGTCAAAAAATGAAGGGTGTTGCACATGTCGAACGAGTGAATGTCCGTTGCATCTATTTGAACGGGGTTACGACCAGCTGCATGATTGATTCGGCTTATTAGGCTGTCGTCCCTGAAGCGGGAATAACGAATCTCAAAACGGTGTACCCAATCGAGTGCGTTTTTTCTGAAGATATCGGCTGCTCCCATCGAATTTGCAGCATACAGTATTTCGCAACGTGTGCCCATGGCAGGAAATTGAAGTCGAAAGAGACCATCGGCCAAGAATTCAGGGGAAATTTTGGATGGAGCGTGCATCCTCAGAACTCCCATTGTAGTCCAACAGTATATATATCTGCGTCAGGATACATAAGAGGTGAGGTTACTCCATCACGGCCCTCCATGTCGTACCTCTCGTAAGCCAAGTCCAAGTTAATGTTTTCACCTTTAAACATCGTCAGTTTAAGGCCATAGGCAAGACTCTCCATTTTGGAAATCCGATAGTCTGCCGAATAATGGGGCGCCAATCCCGTGGGAGGATTTGCGTCATTTACTTTCGATTCGTCCAAGATCGTGACGTAATAATCCGCCGCCGACTGATTGTAGTATCTCAGCAAGGGTCGGATTACCAGATTTTCGCCTATGCGCTTGAACCATTGCATTTCCAAGGTGTTGCCTCGAAGACCTGAGTCGTCGGCAAAGAATCGATAACTGCCTTGTACGCTAGAACGCAAGGACTCAATGTATCGAGTTCCCTCGACAAAGACGACGTACACATTCCGGGTGCCGGGTCGGTTTTCAGGTGTTGGCCAAAGCACTTTGGCACCATGGACTGTTGAGTAGTAGGCAACGTTCTTGTACGGATCGCTCAAATATCCTGACGGACGAGAATACGAAAGGTTAACCGCTATCGTAGTCTTGGGGTCGAGGATACGGTGGGCTCCAAAGTTGATATCGGGTGTTCGCTTTGTTTGTTCGTCAAATCCGGGATATCCAGTGATTTTCGTGTCCACGGTGTCGTCGAGGTAGGAAAGTCCTGCACTTAGAGTGAGAGTGTCTTCCGCATATTGACGAGACAGTCGAACGGCATAACTACGCGAAATGTAATCGGGTTCATGGCTAAGTCCGAATTCAAAGGAAAAGTCGTATTCTCCTGCTTCTCTTGCAAGGGTTACCAAACCGGCTCGCCTTGTTTCTTCGATCGGGTCGGAAAGCCAATCGAGTTCGGTTGGCGGCAATCCCATTGGAGTCGCTCCGGACCACGTATCCACAATGCCTACGACATCAAGGTTCCATTCATCAGTTAGGGCTGTTTCCGCTTCCGCGTACCATGAGCGAACGTGAATCCTTTCCCCTTCCTCGACCCATTCGCGATACTTGGCTCGCAATGCTTTTTCGGCAGTGCTTTTCCGGGTGACCAATACCAGTAACGCGATGATCGCCAAGAGGTGTATGGCTCTAAATGCCTTCGCTTTCATTTTGCAGGAGCCTTTCGGAAGGGTAGGTTCGGGTCAAGCTTTGGAAGAACCGGCTATTTTAAGATGCTAAACTCTTAGTAACGCTTTTGCGTTTACGGTAATCCTATCTTGCCAAATATCCTCTTTCTCTCAAGGAATTCTTTGTTCGTTAATATGAATTCGAAAAAGCGCATATTCGTTGTCGACGACGAAGAAGATCTTACCGACCTTCTGCAATTTCAATTTAAGAGGGAGGGCTTCAAAGTGGTGACCGAGAACGATCCCTTTGTCGCCCTGAGCACAGCTCGCGACTTTGATCCCGATTTGATTGTTCTGGACGTCATGATGCCGGATTTAGATGGTTACCAACTACTACGCATGTTTCGATCCGATAGTAAGCTGGTTCAAGTGCCCGTGGTCATGCTAACGGCTCGAGCAGGGGTTGAAGATCGTATTAAGGGACTTGAAAGCGGTGCCGACGATTATGTGGGGAAGCCTTTCGATACTAAGGAACTGATTTTGCGAATCCGCTCCATTCTTAAGCGGAGTACTAAACAAGAGCCCGAGTCTTCCGGTCGAATTGACATGGGCAATGTCACAATCGATGAGGAAGACTACTCCGTGAGCATTAACGCTAAGAAGATTCCTTTCACTAGGACGGAGTTCAAGCTGCTCCAGTTTTTCCTTAAGCGAAAGGGTAGGGTGCAAACCAGAGAGAATCTTCTCGTTAGCGTTTGGAAGTTCGATACCGATGTCGAGACTCGCACCGTAGACGTTCATATTCGCAGGTTGCGTAAAAAGATGGAGAGTGCCGACTTGGAGATCGAAACCATCCGTGGGGTGGGGTACCGCTTGGCGGAAAAAAGAAAGTAAACTTCCATGTTCTTGGACATTTGGATCTTGTCGGTTATCCTTGCGTGTGGTGCTTCGTTTTTTTTGATTTTCTGGCGAAGAAGCCAATATCTCAAAAAGAAGCTAAAAATGGACTCGCTGGATGATCTGGAAAATGAAGAACTGAATCCCGACCGAGAAGTTCGTAAAAATTTCGTGGCTAACGTATCTCATGAGTTGCGTACCCCGGTAGCCATCGTGAAAGGATTCGCGGAAACTCTGGACGACAGCTACGATGAACTTTCAGGCAAGAAACGTCGAGAATTCATAGGGAAAATCCGAAAAAATTCGGATCGGCTTTGTTCCTTAGTCGAGGATCTTCTCCATTTGGCGGAACTGGAGTCTCCTTCTCATACATTGAGACCCGAACCCAGCAGTCTTTCGGTTGTTGTCCGTACAGTTGCAGACAGGTTGGGCGAGGGACTGGATCTAAATACCCAAAGAATACGATTGGAGCTTGCCGAGGAACGGAAGTCGATGTCCTTCGATCCCTTGAGGGTAGAGTGTGTCGTCGAGAACCTTTTGAGCAATGCTCTTCGCTATGCCCGTGATTCATCGGAAATAATTATTAGAACTATTTTTGATGAAGAACTCAAATGGCTCCGTTGTGAAGTGCAAGACGATGGGTGTGGGATTCCTGAAAAGGACTTGCCTCATATCTTTGAGCGTTTCTACAGAGTCGACAAGGGCCGTTCTAGGGATAGTGGAGGAACGGGCTTGGGTTTAAGCATCGTCAAGCATATCGTCGATTTGCATGGTGGGGATGTATCCGTTCGAAGTGAGATCGGCAAGGGGACAACTTTTTCCTTTACCCTTCCCATCGGGTGTTGAAGGTTTTTTAACCTCTTTTTCTCAATAGTTAAAATCGAGGCAGATTTGTTGCCGGAATTTGTAACGTAATTGTAACGTTTTCTTCGCAAGATCGTAATTTGTATCTGCTATTTTGTTTGGTAAACTCACAATCTTTCATTCAGCAAAACCAATTGTATGAATATTATAAACCTCAGTGTTTCCTTACTGATCATTTCCGCGGTTTTCGCAAAAGGGCAGGAGAGTGATCAGTCTGTTTACGACAACATCTGGAGTAAAGTAGTTTGGTATGAAAACGATGAGAATGCAATCCTTCAAAAGTTTTCATTTACTGGCCGTTTGCAAGGGGACTACCATAGCTTCGACAATGATGCAGTAGGGAGA